>NZ_JBWLUW010000018.1:0-83848 GCF_057784245.1 Mesorhizobium sp. CNPSo 4671
GCAACCAACATTCAACGGCCCGCCTCAAGCGGGCCGTTTTGCTTTTTGCTGACGCTGGCCGCCGATTCGAACCTGTCATCAGCGGCCCGCAAGCAGGCAAAGCCAAAGCCGCAGGACAGAAAACTCAAAGCCTATCCCAAAACCAACATCACATACCGCCCGCATGGCGCAAACCAAGCGGGCCGTTTTGCTTTCAAGGCTGACCAACATCAGCCCGCACGGCCCGAGTCTGCGGGCTTTCTTGCTTTGCCGGACCCGCCAAGGATATCGGCCTGACATGATCCGGCGGCAGCAATGTAAGCCTTTACTGACGTTTAGGTGATCAAGACCCAGCGCTTTTGCAACGCATTTTGCGATGCAGCAATCGACCCACTGCGCGGCTTCACGCCTTGGCAGCGCCGCGCGCCCGCTTTCTCTCGGCCGCCGCGAGCAATTCAACGAAGGCACGCACCTTGGCGGGCCGGAAGCGGGCCGGCGGAAACACCGCATGGATGCCGCCGATCGGCAAGGTCCACTCGGCGAATATCCGCACAAGCCGACCCCCGATGATATCCTCATCGACCGCATAGTCGGGAAATATACCCAGGCCGATACCTGCGAGCACGCAAGCATAGGCCGCCGGGCTCTTGTCGCAGACGACGACGGGATTGAGTTCGGTCAGCACCGTCTCGCCATCCCTGGAAAACAGCCATTGGCCGACGCCGCGCAGCTGGGCGTTGCCGACCCAGGCCAGCGATCGCGCCTGATGCGGGGTGACGTCGGGCGGCAGGCTTGCGGCGAAAGCCGGGCTCGCCACCACGACCTGCCGTATCGTGCCCAAGCGCCGCGCCTGGTTGGAAGAATCGGTGAGCCAGCCAACGCGGATGCCGAGATCGATCTGCTCGTCGACCAGATTGCTCACCGCATCGTCGAAGATCGCCTCGACCCGCATGTGTGGATAGGTCTTCAGATATGCCGCCATGACCGGCGCCACTATCCTGGTGCCATAGTCGAGCGGCGCGGTCAGCCTCAGCATTCCGCTCGGCTCGGTCGCAGCGCGCGAGATCTCACCATAGGCCGATTCCGCCTCGCGCAGGATGATCATCGCGCGGTCATAAAACAGCCGGCCCTCCTCGGTCGGCGTGACGCGCCGGGTCGTGCGCTGCAGCAGTGTCGCACCCAGCTCCTCTTCGAGCCTGCCGATCTGATGACTGACCACGGCCTTGGCGACGCCGAGCCTGTCAGCTGCCGCGGTGAACGACCCGGTTTCCATCACGGTGGTGAAGTAGACGAGCCGGTTGAGGTTCAGAAGGTCGGCCAAGGTGAGTGCATTTTGTCTGATCTGATCAGACAGTTTGTATTATTGAGTGGCATTTATCGCAAGACTGCCGCCTGCCACATGTGGGCCAAGACATTCGACTGGCCCCGCGGCCGGTATCCCGCAGCAAGGATGGCAGCGATCGTGAGCAATCCAGACGTAACTTACCTGTTCGATCCGCTCTGCGGTTGGTGCTATGGCGCCACGCCGATGCTGGACAGGTTGTCGGCCAGCGACGTGCGCGTCGAGCTGCTGCCGACCGGCCTCTTCTCCGGTGCCGGTGCGCGGCCGATGGATGAAGGTTTTGCCGCTCATGCCTGGGCGAACGACCAGCGTATCGAGCGTCTGACCGGACAGGCATTCACACAGGCCTATCAGCGCAACGTCCTTGGCATCCGCGGCACCTTGCTCGACTCGCATGCGGCGACCCTCGGCATCAGTGCCGCCGGCCTCGAAGACTCCAGCCGCCGGCTTACCGCACTGAAGGCGATCCAGCGTGCGCGCTATGTCAATGGCCGCGACATCGTGACTGTCGAAGGTGTCGCTGCCGTGCTCGCCGACGCCGGCATGGCGGATGCCGCAGTCATGCTGAGGCAGCCGAGCGAGACATTGCTGGCGGCTTACCGCGAACTGGTTGGGCTCGGCCGCGCGTTGTTCCAGCGCCTGCATGCCAATGGCGTTCCTTCCCTTGCAATTGTCCGCAACGATGCCCCCCGGCTGATCGGCTCCAACGCGCTGTTCGGCAGCTTCGACAATCTCCTCGCCCATATAGCGGCGGTGTGATCTCCCCCACCTGATCTCCAACAAGGACTGGAAAAGACATGGCAAATGTCGCTCTCATCGGCGCATCAGGCGCAGTCGGTTCGCGCCTGCTCAAGGAACTCTCCGACCGTGGCCACACGGTCACCGGTATTGCCCGCAACCCTGAAAAAATCGCCGCGCTGCCCGGTGTGACGGCCAGGAAGGGCGATGTCTTCGACAAGGAAGTTCTCGCCAATCTGATCCGTGGCCATGATGTCGCGATCAGCGCCGTACATTTTCTGGACAGCGACCCCGATACGTTGATCGCCGCGGTACGCGCTTCGGGCGTGAAGCGCTACCTCGTCGTCGGCGGCGCCGGCAGCCTTGAAGTCGCCCCCGGCAAAAGGCTGGTCGACACCCCAGAATTCCCGGCAATCTACAAGGCCGAGGCGCAGAAGGGCGCCGACTTCCTCGACACGTTGAAGACCGTTGGCGACCTCGACTGGACCTTCCTGTCGCCCTCCGCCATGTTCGTCCCGGGCGAGCGCACCGGCAAATACCGCCTCGGCAAGGACACGCTTCTTGCCTCGGACAAGGGCAGCAGCATCTCCTTCGAGGACTATGCCATCGTCATGGTCGACGAGATCGAGAAGCCTGCCCATGTCAGGCAGCGGTTCACTGTCGGCTATTGATCAAACGGCAACGGCCGTGTCTCGATCGAGGCCGGCCGACGCCAGCCGCATCAGCGCCTCGCGGACACCGACGCGCCGATAGGTTTCGGTGGCGAGGCCGTCCTGTCTCAGCTCCTGGCGGCGGCGTTCGACAAAGGCGCGTTCCTCGGCGGTCAAATCGTGCTCGCGCTTGCGAAGCCAGTCCTGATAGGACGAATCGAGTTCCTTGACTGGCTTGGCCGCCGTCGAAACCGAAGCCGGCCGGCTGTCGGCGTAGCGCGGCCGCAAGGCGCTGTTGGGGTTGTATTCCGTCCGCTTGTCGTTTCCCGAAATGACCAGATCCGGATCCGCGACCCGGCCCGACGGGCTGTAGACGAAGGCCGAGGCGATGCGATCGAGCGCCGCGTCGACCTCCTTGGGCCGATGCACCACCTCGCGCGGCGCACGATCGGGAACGGCAAGCCTTGTGATGCCGCGATCATTGATGGCGTCGAGAACCTCACGATGATCGAGTGAGGTGATGACTTCGCGCCGGGCCGGCCAGAAATCATAGGGCGCATGCGCACCATAACCCTTGCCGATGTGGAAGGCATAGATTTCGGGATAGACCGTCAGCTCAGTGCGACGGCTCGGCTTGATATCGTAGAAGGCGGTGATGGCGATCTGCAGCAGATGGGTGGCGCCGATGCCGCCAAGCGCGTCGTCGATCACCAGGCCGAAGCGGTCATGCGGGTTCCAGTCCGGCAAGGCTTGCGCGATCGAGGCGGGCTTGCCGTCGATCTCGACGTCGAACATATCAGCCTTCAGCAATGTCACGACATGCATTGCGGTCTCCGTCGTCTTGCGCCGATTCGTCAGAACATCATCTGATCACCGGCGCTTGCGCTTGTCAGCCGGCATCCGGATAGAACCGTTCGAATCGAGGCAGGTCGGCCGGGTCTTGCGAGACGCCTTCCCCATCAGCGTCGGCATGGTTAATAGTGTCGACTTCGCGGAGGATCGATCATGGAGCAAAGCCGGCTATCGAAGAAGGAGCGGCATGCACTCATCCTGTCGGAAGTGCGTCGCTCGGCCTCGATCCGTATCTCCAGGCTCGCTTTGCGCCTGGGTGTCGCCGGCGAAACGATCCGCCGCGACCTGATCGAGCTTGGCGATGCGGGGTTGCTCAACCGTACCTATGGCGGCGCGACGATCTCGCTGGTGACATCCGAGCCGGTGATCGCCGAGCGCAGCCAGACCATGATCGAGGAGCGTGCCCGGATCGGGCGTGGCGCGGCGGGATTGGTCGAGAAAGGCCAGATCGTGATGATCGATGGCGGCTCGACGACCTACGAGGTGGCGCGCAGTCTCTCGCAGCTGAAGCGCGAGCTGACCATCATCACCAACTCCATCGGCGTGGCCTCGGTAACTGGGGCCAATCCGACGTTCCGGGTCATCCTGTGCCCCGGCACCTATGACAGCCGCGAAGCCAGTGTGGTCGGCGAGGATACGGTGGAATTCGTCAAGCGCTACAATGCCGACATTGCCATCATTGGCGCCTCGAGCCTGTCCGCGGACGGGCCTAGCGACATGATCTCGGGGGCGGCCGCGGTCAAGCGGGCGATGATTGCGCGCGCGCTGTCGACAGCGCTTGTGGTGACCAATGACAAGTTCGGCCGCAACAGCCTCGAACGCGTCTGCGGGCTCGGTGAGCTTTCCGACATCGTCACCGATCGTGAGCCGCAACCGGCGCTGCGCGCTGTCATTGAGGCGGCTGGAACGGAACTTCATGTCTTCAACGCCGGCTGAGCGACCGCTGCGGGAGGATCAGTCCGGCCCCAGCCGGAAGATTGCAGCCATCAGGCCGGGAACAGGAATGCTGCAGCGGGATCGAAAAAGATACGCTGACCTGATGCGATGATGCTACTTGCCCCCTCAGCGTCGGAGGTTGGCCTGACGTCGATCTCATCTCCGCCGGCTGTGCGCGCCACGACGCGCCGGCGGTCACCGAAGAAGGCGGTGTCGACGATCTCGACGGCCAATGCCGCGCTCGCAGGCCCCGACGTGAGGCGGAAGGCTTCCGGGCGCACCATCAGCCGGACCTTCTGGCCTTGACCGAAGGGTATTGTCGCCTTGACACCGGTCACGATCGAGCCGTCGCCGAGGCGGATCGTTGACGTACCGTCCGTTGTTTGCAGATGCTCGGCCGGCAGGAAATTCGAGTTGCCGATGAAACCGGCTACGAACTCGCTTGCCGGCCGGAGATAGAGATCCTCACCGGTTCCAATCTGTTCGATGCGGCCTTCCCTGAATAGGGCGATGCGATCCGAAAGATGCAGCGCCTCCTCCTGGTCGTGCGTGACATAGAGGATGGTGACGCCGGTCTCGCGATGGATGCGGCGGATCTCGGCCTGGATCTCCTGGCGCAGCTTCTTGTCGAGCGCCGACAGCGGCTCGTCCATTAACAGGATCGGCGGGTCGTAGGCGAGCGCGCGGGCAAGCGCCACGCGCTGCTGCTGGCCGCCAGACAGCGCGCCCGGATGGCGGTCGGCGAAGTTTTCGAGGCGCACCAGCGCCAGCATGTCGGCGACCTTGCGCCTGATCTCGCCGTCCGGCCGGCGGCGAACGCGAAGCGGAAAGGCGACATTCTCGGCGACGCTCAGATGCGGAAACAGCGTGTAGCGCTGGAAAACCATGCCGATGTTACGCTTGTGCGACGGCACCGAAAGCAGCGACCTGTCCTCCAGGAGCACATCGCCCGAGCTCGGATCCTGGAAACCGGCGATGGCGTAGAGCGTCGTCGACTTGCCGGAGCCAGACGGGCCGAGGAACGTCAGGAACTCCCCCTTGGGCACATCGATGGTGACGTCATGGACGGCGACGAAGGCGCCGAACGTCTTTCTTACCGCGCGTATGGACAGGAACGGTCGGGTCATCTGGACAATTTTCTGCGAAGGAGTGCGGTCACGATCATCAGGCAGAGCGTCAGGCCGACGAGCAGGCTGGAGGCGGCGGCAACGACCGGGCTGAGGTCGGCGCGCAGGCTGCCCCAGATCTTCACGGGCAAGGTCTGCAAGGTCGGGCTTGCCATGAAGATCGCCACCACGACCTCGTCCCATGAGGCCAGGAAGGAGAAGATCGCCGCCGAGAAGATGCCGATCCTGATCGACGGCAAGGTGATTCTCAGCCGCGCCTGCAGCGGGCTCGCGCCGCAGACGATGGCCGCGTCCTCGATGGATTTGTCAAAACCCTCGAGCGCGGCAGTGATCGGGATAATGGCGAAAGGCAACGCCAGGATTGTGTGGGCGATGACGAAGCCGACCGTGGTGCCGGCAAGGCCGATGCGCAGGAAGAAGGCGTAGATGGCGATGGCGAAAACGACCACCGGCAGCACCATCGGCGTCAACAACAGCCCGCGCAGGAACTGCCGTCCGCGAAATTCGCCCCGGACCAGGCTGAAGGAAGCGAACAGGCCGATGATGACGGCGAGGATTGCCGCCATGGCGGCAATCCGGGCGCTGGTCAGCGCGGCATCGATCCACGTCGGGTCGGCCAGCAACTGCTGGTACCATTTCAGCGTCCAGCCGGATGGCGGGAACGCCAGCCAGCGCGACGAGCCGAATGACAGGAGCACGATGAAGACCACCGGCAGCAACAGGAAAGCCGCGACTGCCGCGGTGAAGCCGACAAGCGCCACGCGCAGCCATCCGAGCCGGTCATAGTCGAGCAGCATGCTCAGATCCCTCCGCCGGTGCGCCTGGCGCCGACCAGGCGAAGCTGGATCGCGTAGAGCGCCATGGTGACGACGAGCAGGACGAAGGCGGCAGCACTGCCGAGCCCCCAGTTGAGCAGCGACTGCACCGTCTGGGCGATCATCTCGGCCAGCATCATGTTGGACGTGCCGCCGAGCAGGGCAGGCGTGACGAAGTAGCCAAGCGACATGACGAAGACCATCAGGCCGCCGGCGGCGATGCCGGGAAGCGACAGCGGCAAGAGGATGCGGCGAAAGGCCTCGAATGGGCTCGCGCCGCAAAGGGCGGCGGCGCGCAGCGTCATCGGGTCGATGGCGCGCAAAGTGCCGACCAGCGGCAGGATCATGAAGGGCAGCATGATGTAGACCATGCCGATGGTGACGCCGGCCAGATTGTTGATGAGGGGCAGCGGCTCCTGGATGATGCCGAGCCCCATCAGCGCCCGGTTGATGACGCCAGTGCGCTGCAACAACACCATCCACGCATAGGTGCGGGTGAGAAGGTTCGTCCACATCGACAGGATGATGATGCCGAAGACGATCGAGCTGATGGCCGGCGGCATAATCGCCAGCGTCCAGGCGACGGGGAAAGCCACCACGATAGTGACGGCGGTGACGACACCGGCGACCAGGAAGGTGTTGAGGAACACCCGCACATAGGTGCCGCTGCCGAACAGCGCCGCGTAGTTCTGCAAGCCCGGTTCAGGATCGGTGACGCTGCGCAACAGCAAAGCGACCACCGGTACGATGAAGAACAGGCCGACCAGGAGAAGGGCCGGCAAGGCGCTGCCGCTGCCGGCCGGCAGGCCGGCAATGGAAGAGCGTCTGAAAGAGCTTCCCTGCATCGAGCGATCCTGTCTCGAAACGGGGCGCGCAAGCCGCGCCCCGTCAACCTGCACCGGCGTTACTTGGTCTGCCAGGCATACCAGCGCGTGGCGATCTCGTCGCGATGCGCGGCCCAGTAGTTCATGTCGAGGTTGATCTGGCCATCGACATGGGCATCGGGCAGAGCCTTGACGGCATCGGCGGGCATTTCCGCCTTGGCCTTGGTGTTGATGGGCGCATAGCCGCTTGCCTCGGCGAATTTCGCCTGGCCGGCCGGGCTGGTCGCTGCGGCGAGGAACTTCATCGCGCTGCCCTTGTTCTTCGCGCCCTTCGGCACGACGAGCACGTCGGCGGCGGTGAGGTTCTGATTCCAGGCGACGCCGACGTCGGTGCCATCCTGCTGCAGGGCGAAGACGCGCCCGTTCCACAGCTGGCCGAAGGCGGCCTCGCCGGAGGCGATCAGCTGCTGCGACTCGGCACCGCCGCCCCACCAGACGATATCGGACTTGATGGTGTCGAGTTTCTTGAAGGCACGGTCGAGATCGAGCGGATAGAGCTTGTCCGCCGGCACACCGTCGGCCAGCAAAGCGATTTCGATGACGCCCGGCGCCGACCATTTGTAGAAGGTCCGTTTGCCGGGAAACTTCTTGGTGTCGAACATGTCGGCCCAGCCGGCCGGTTCGCCCGGGACGGCGCCCTTGTTCCAGGCGAGCACGAAGGAATAATAGAAGCTGCCGACGGCATGATCATTGCTGAAGCGCGGGTCGAGATCGGCCTTGGGCACGACCGCATAGTCGATCGGCTCCAGCAGTCCGTCCTTGGCGGCCTTTATGGCGAAGTCCATTTCCACGTCGACGACATCCCAGGTGACATTGCCGGCGTCGACCATGGCCTTGAGCTTGCCGTAGTCGGTCGGCCCGTCCTGCAGGACCTTGATACCGGAGTTGGCCTCGAAGGGGGCTGCCCAGGATTTGGTCTGCGCCTCCTGCGTGGTGCCGCCCCAGCTGGTGAACGCCATTTCATCGGCCTTGGCGGCGGACGCCGCGAGCAGTCCGGCCAGCAGGCCGGTCAAAATCAGTTTCATGTCATTCTCCTCTGTTGGTCTGTTCTTGTTTTTCTCAGTGCACCTGCGTCCCGCGCTGCTCAGCGCATGACGAAGGGATCGGGGATCGGCTCGTCCGAGGTCTTGATCCAGACGGATTTCGAGCGCGTGTAATCTCTGATGGCGTCGAGCCCGCCTTCGCGGCCGAGGCCCGACAGGCCGTAACCGCCGAAGGGAACCAGCGGCGATACCGCGCGATAGGTGTTGACCCAGACCACGCCGGCATGGATGTCGCGCGCCATGCGATGGGCCTTGCCGAGATTGCTGGTGAACACGCCGGAAGCCAGGCCGAAGGGCGTGTCGTTGGCGAGTGCCAGCGCTTGCCCCTCGCTGTCGAAGGCAAGCACGCTGAGCACCGGTCCGAACAGCTCTTCGCGCACACAAGGCAGGTCGCTGTCGCCGGCGTCGATGATGGTCGGCGTGTAATAGAATCCGCTGCCGGCTGGCCGCGTGCCGCCGGTAACAAGCGTGCCGCCCGCGGCAAGGCTCTCCGCGACCACCTTCTCGATCCAGTCTCGTTGGCGCAGCGTGGCGAGCGGACCCATTTCGGTCGCCGGGTCCTGCGGATCGCCGATGCGGATCGCTTCGGCCTTGCGTTTCAGCCTGCCAAGGAATTCATCCTTCACCGAACGCTCGACCAGCAGCCGCGATCCAGCGACGCAGCTCTGGCCGGTCGCGGCGAAAATGCCGGCGACCACCGCATTGGCGGCGCTGTCGAGGTCGGCATCGGCAAAGACGATGACCGGGCTTTTGCCGCCCAGTTCCAGAGTGGTGTGGGCAAGGTTCTCTGCTGTGTTCCTGACGATGGCGCGCGCCGTCGACGGACCGCCGGTGAAGGCGACGCGCGAAACCAGTCTGTGGCTGGTCAGGCGCTGGCCGCACTCATGGCCGAAGCCGGTGAGGATGTTGACGACGCCTGAGGGAAAGCCGGCCTCCTGGACGAGTTCGGCAAAGGCGAGCAGCGGCGCCGGGCCATCCTCGGAGGCCTTGAGCACGATGGTGCAGCCGGCGGCGAGCGCCGGACCGAGCTTGACGGCCGAGAGGAAGAGCTGCGAATTCCACGGCACCACCGCCGCTACGACGCCGATCGGTTCGCGGCGGATGGTAACGTCGAGATCGGGCTTGTCGATCGGCACATACGCGCCTTCGTGCTTGTCGGCGAGGCCGCCATAGTAGCGGTAGTAGTCGCCGACATAGGCGATCTGGGCACGGGTCTCACGGATGATCTTGCCGGTGTCGCGCGTCTCGAGTTCGGCCAGGCGTCCGGCATTGGCGGCGACGAGGTCACCGAGCTTGACCAGCAGTTTTCCACGCGCTGTCGCTGTCATCCTTCGCCATGGGTCTGAGTGTAGCGCGCGGTGCGCCGCCTCGACGGCACGGTCGACATCGGCTTCGCTCGCCGCCGGCATTTTCGCCCAGGCCGCCCCGGTCGACGGGTCGACACTGTCGAAAGTGACGGATGGCTCGTCGAAGCGGCTGTCGATGAAGTTCCTGAAAAGAGCGTCGGTCATTGGCTGGTCAGTCAAGGGCTCGCGATCAGAGGAAGGCCGGCATCACCCGGTCGATGAACAGTTGCAGCGATTTCATCTTGCGCTCGTGCGAAAGGCCGCTGTCGATCCAGATCGAATACTGGTCGTAGCCGAGCGCCTCGTGGGCCTTCAGCCGGGCGATGACTTCGTCGGGTTCGCCGATCACCAGATTCTGCCTGATCTTGTCCGGCGCGTATTGCGGCATGGCCGCGATCTCGTCCGCCGTCAGCGGTTCCAATATGCCTTGATGCACCGGCTTCTTGTTCTGGAACCAGGCGCCGAACTGGCAGTAGAAATTCGACAGATCCTGCGTCAGGCGATCGGCGTCGGCCGCGTCCTCGGCGACGAAGGTGTGCATCAAAAGCATGATTTCGGGCCGTTCGATCCCGGGATGCGTGGCGCAGGCGGTGTTGAAGCGCTGCATCAGGCTCGCTACTTCTTCATCGCCGGACGCCAGCGGCGTCACCTGGACCTTGCAGCCATTGGCGACGGCGAAATCGTGCGAGTTCGGGTCGCGCGCGGCCACCCAGATCGGCGGGTAGGGTTTCTGCAGCGGCTTGGGCGAGGAAGTGGTGGCAGGGAACTGCCAGAACTCGCCGGAGAGCTCGAAGTCGCCGTCCCAGAGGCCGCGGATCGCCGGTATGATCTCGCGCATGCGCTGGCCGGCCCCCCAGGCGTCGAGCCCCGGGAAGACGCGCTGGTATTCATAGCTGTAGGCGCCGCGCGCGATGCCGATGTCAAGCCGGCCGCCGCTGATGACGTCGGCCATCGCCGCTTCGCCGGCAAGCTTGATCGGATGCCAGAAGGGTGCGATCACGGTTCCGGTGCCGAGGCGAATGCGGCTGGTCTTGGCCGCGAGATAGGCGATGTTGATGAAAGGATTGGGCGAGATGGTGAATTCCATGCCGTGATGCTCGCCGATCCAGGCCGTCTCGAAGCCTGCCTGTTCGGCCATCAGGACCAGTTCCTCGAGCTCGGTCAGAAGCTCGGAATGCGGCTTGGCCAGATCCGACCGTTCCATGTGCACGAAGAGCGAGAATTTCATCGCTGGTCACCTGTGTTGACGGCGGAAGCGCCTGCCCTGGCGAGCGGGCGGACCTCACCTTCGACGTCGTTGCCGACATAGACGCCGAATGCGTCCACCGAGCATTCCCTGATATAGCGCGCGAGCATCGAGCGGATCGCAGGATCGGCGATCTTCAATCCTTCGATCGCGTCGATCTCGATCAGCCGGATGCCGCGATTGCTGGAAGCGGGCACGTCGAACGTGCCGCGATAGTAGACATGGGTGCGTGAAACAGCTCCGGCGTCATCCCAAACGGCGAACAGGAAGCCGAGCTGGGCCTCGATGGCCTTCGCCGCAAGCAGTCCTCGCAGGCTTTTGCCATCGCCGGCCGAGCCCAAGCCTCGGCCGCGCGGCAGTTCGAAACCGTCCGCCGTTTCCAGGAACAGGATCCGGCCACCATTTTCGAGGATGGCGCCGACATCGGTGCCGGGCTGGGTGGCGGCGAGCGCATCCTGGCTGAGGCCGGGTGCGACATAGGCGCCGCGGCAATAGCCGAGCGGCTGCGCGGAATTATGCTCGAAATCGCGGACACGGCCGATGAGGATCGAATGATCGCCGGCCTCGACCAGCCGCTCCATGTCGCAGTCGAAGGATGCGACGGAGCCGTCCAGCACGGGGCTGCCGGTCCGTCCCGGCCGCCAGGCCACGGATGCGAATTTGTCGGCCGCTTTCGAAGCGAAGATGCTGGACGCAGCCTTCTGACCCTCGTTGAGGACGTTGATGGCGAAGCTCTTCGAAGCCGCGAAGACGGGATGGCCTAGCGCCTTGTGGGCGATGCAGACCAGCACCAGCGGTGGATCGAGCGACACCGAGGTGAAGGAGTTGGCGGTGAAGCCGCGCGGCTCGCCTTCGGGGCCGATCGTGGTGACGATGGTGACGCCGGTGAGGAAGGAGCCAAGGGCGCGGCGGAACTCGCCGCTGTCGAACCCGGCGTTCGTCTTCGCAGCGCCGTCTTGTTCGGCCGCTTCGTCCTCTGCGAGGAAGTCGACGATATGGCGCGTGGTGAGGTCGGGCGCCGCGACCGCCATCATGTGCTTCTCGCCCCGCAGCACCGTGCAGCGGCCGTGCGGCGCCAGGCGTGCCATCGCGGCCGACATCGCCGGCGACGAGTTCCTGTCCTCGGAGCCGGTCATGAACAGGGCCGGCACGGCCAGCGTTGGCAGGCGGTCGGCATGATCGCCGTCGGCACGAGCGAACAGGCGATAGGTGCGAGCATAGCCTTCCGGGTCGGCCGCGCTCAGTGCGGATGACGTCTTCTGCGCTGTCGCCTCCAACTCGGCCGGCACCGGATCTCCGAACCAGCGGGCAATGGTCTGTGCCGTGCCGGCCGTATCGCTGCAGCCGTTGAGGGCCGCCGCTCGCTCTTGGACGGCCTTGGCCAATTCAGGCGGGCGGCGGAACACGGCGTTGAGCGAGACGATGCGGCGGACGCGCTCCGGTGCGCGCAGCGCGAGTTCCTGGGCAACGAGCGCGCCCATCGAATGGCCGACGACGGACACCTGGTCGAGGCCGAGATGGTCGAGTAGGCGAATGGCCTGATCCGCATAGTCTGCCAGCTCCGAGTGCTGCGGCGGCAATGGCGACTGGCCGTGGCCGAGCATGTCGATGGCGATGACGTCGAAGCTGTCGGCCATGCGCTCGATCTGCGGCTGCCAGATCGCGGCGTTCATGCCGACGCCGTGGATGAACAGAACCGGCGTGCCCGCGCCGGCACGGATGAAGCCGGTGCCGTCGGGCGCCGTGCCCTGTCGAGCCCATGCCAAAGCGTCAGCCATGCACGTCCCCAAGCTCCTTGAGGTCCTGGTAGCGATCGCCGATGCGGTGGTGTGGGCGGCCGCCGATCGACGCGCCAAGCGCCACCACCAACTCGTCCGGCGCCGGCGCATCGCCGATCTGGAAATGCACGGTCAGGTAATGCGAGCGTCGCCCCTCGTCATTCTTGTCCATCAGCGGGATCATGATCGGCGTGTTCGGCCCGCCGCGCAGATTGGTGAAGGCGAGATATGTCTTGGCGCCGACGGCACGGCGATAATGGTTGCCGAAATGCAGCGTGTGAATCAGCGCCGAGGCATGCTCGATCTCGCCTGACGTGCCGCAGATGGCCGCCTTGCCGTAGCCCTCGATCGCCTCGCCGGAGCCGGCGACGGCAATGATCTCGCGGGTCAGGATTTCTCCCAGCACCGGCGCACAGGCGCGGATCTCTGGGGAAAGATCGGCGGTGAAACCGCGCCCGGCCCAGGGGTTGGTCAGCACCGCGGCGACGCCGATCAGGCGTAGCGGCCTGGACGCGACCTTGCCGCCTTCGATCAGCGTGTTCTCGGTGTAGGTCACGATCTTGCGGATGGCAGGCTGCATGGAATCCTCGGGTCGGCGATGCCAAGGGATCATGCGATCCCTGTATCATCTTATGGTATACCATGCTATGGAGCGCCAAGTACCTTGTCAACCGGGTATGGAATCTGTTTTCGTGGCGGCGCAGGAGGCAAGACATGCCAGACGACACGCTTCGCATCGACCGTAGCGCCAAGACTTTGAGAACGCTGGCGCTGGAGCGCATGCGCGAGGCGATCATGGATTTCCATTTTCAGCCCGGCGAAAGGCTGGTCGAGCGGCCGCTGTGCGATCAGCTTGGCGTCAGCCGTTCCGTCGTGCGCGAGGTTTTGCGCCAGCTGGAAGCCGAGGGACTCGTGCAGATGATCCCAGGGCATGGGCCGGCGGTGGCCAGGCCCGACCTTGGCCGCACCGACGAGATCTATGAGCTCAGGGCGCTGCTTGAAGGCATTGCCGCCCGCGCCTGCGCCCTGTCGGCGACCAGCGAACAGGTGGCGACGCTGGAGCGCGCCCTGGCGGACCTGTTCGAGGCGTGGGCATCGGGGACGCCGCCGGCGGTGATGCGGGCGACGACGAAATTCTACGAGGCGCTGTTCGAGGCCGCCGACAAGCGCGTCGCCTGGGAAATCGTCAGCGGGCTGAATGTCCGCATCAACCAGCTTCGTTCGATGACCATTGTCTCCGCCAACCGGCGCGAAGCGGCGATCGCCGAGATGAACGAGATCATGTCTGCGATCCGGGCACGCAAGCCGGAAGAGGCGGAAGCCGCGGCGCGGCGGCATGTCGAATCGGCCTGGCAGATCGCCCGCACTGCGTTGCAGCCGCCGGCATAGACTGCCTACGCGCCGCCGGCCATGACGGCTCGCAGCCAGGCCGTGATGGCATCGAAGTCGATCGATTTCGTTGTGTCGACGTCGAAGAGCGGTCCGCGCCGCAGCGGCTCGGCGCGCTTGGCAAGCTCGATCAGTTCGGGGATATAGGCCGCACCGGGATGGCCCGCCGGGCGCTGGTCGAGCCGGGCGCCGTAGCGCTCGGCAAGCACCTCGCCGGGCGCGTGGCACCAGATTTCGAAAGTCTGTTCGACGCCGGCCTTTCGCAGATGATCCTCCAGAACCTCGCGCGGCTGGAAGCCGAACCAGGCATCGACGACCGCGGTGGTGCCGGGCGGGGCTTCGCCGACAACCGACCAGATCGCCTGGTAGCTGGCGCGGCCGAGCGTGCGATTGAACAGGCGGTCGCCGCCGCCGAGCACTTCGAGGAACGGGTTCTTGATCGTGTCGAGCGCCAGCAGCGGCCAGCCCATGCGATCGGCGATGCCGCGCGAGACCGTGCTCTTGCCACTGGCGGGAATGCCGTTGACGAGCACGGCGCGCCGGGTGCGATTGTGCTGGGCTGATGGCTCCGCCAGTGCCTGCAGGCCAGCGCCGATCACGCCGGCGTCGTCACCGAGTTGTGCGGCTTCGACCTGGCATTGGTACCAGGGTGCTAGCGCCGGCGCGCGGCCGAGTGCTGCATGGGCGGCCCGGCCAAGGCCGCCGCCAAGCAGCACGAGATCGGGAGCGAGCATGGCAACGGCGGTGTCGATGGCGGCACGCAATGGTTTCGCCCAGGCATCCAGTATGCCGCGCGCCTGGATGTCGCCGGCGGCATCGCGGGCAAAGAGCTGGTCGACCGAAATGTCTGGGCCGAGCCCGGCGCGTGCAATGTGACGGCCGAGCGCCGTGCCCGAACTGGTGGTTTCGACGCAGCCGCGCCGGCCGCAGGCGCAGACCTCGCCATTGACGTCGACAGTGATGTGGCCAAGCTGACCCGCCGTTGCCGAGCCACGCGTGATCCGCCGATCTTGAGCGACAGCGCCGCCAATGCCGGTGCCGATGGTGAACATGACGATGTTGCCATGGCCACGTGCAGCGCCGAGCGCCATCTCGGCGGCCAGCGCCATGTTGCAGTCATTGTCGATGACGACAGGCTTGCCTGTCATATCTTCCAGGCGCTGTGCCAGCGCAACCGAGGCCAGGTTGACATAGCCGCCCGACAGCACCGCGCCGCGCCGCGCATCGACGCGGCCAGGAACACCGACGCCGATGGCCTTCACATCCGGCGTGTCGAGAAGGCGCACCATGTCGGCGATGCGGCCGAGCACCAGCTCCGGGTCGGGCGCGCTCTTTTCGGAAACGCGCTTGAGGATTTCACCGGTGCCGGAAATGCGGGCGGCACGCAGATTGGTGCCGCCAATGTCGATTCCTATGCTGAGAGGCATGGCGTCCTGCATTTGTCTTCACGCAATTCCGGACGCAAAGCCGCTTCACACTTTTGCTGGAATAGCTCTCGTCCAACGCAGATTATCAGGCAGCGGCTTTCTGCCGGTAGTGCCCGATCACCGCCTGGATCTCACGCAAGCGCGGCACCGCGATGGTCTTAAGCCTTTCGCGCTGGATGTCACGGTCGAGCGAAATGCAGTCCTTCCACAGCGAGCGGCCGGCAATGACGCCAGAGGCGCCGTTCTGCATGGCGATCTCGACCTGGCCAAGGAAGGTGGCGTGGTTGACGCCGGCCGAAAGCACCGCCCAAGGCACGTCGCCGGCCATTTTGGTGATGTTGGCGCAGGCTTGCGGCGTTCCGGGGTAGGGGAGCTTCAACACCTTGGCGCCGCACTCCAGCGAAATCCTGGTGCCTTCTTCGACAAGCCATGGCGTCTTGGCCGCATAGTCCTCCGGGCTTTCCCCGTCGAGCTGGTAGGTCAGGAATTCGACGACCAGCAGCAGGTCCTCCTGTCCGAAATCGGCGATGCACTGGCGCAGGATGGCGATGTTGTGCTCATTGGCTTCAGGCTTGTCGGCTCTGAGATAGACCATGATCTTGCCGCCGGTGCCGCCCAGCGCGCGGACGCGGCGCGCGTCGATGCCGGGAACCAGGCGCGACAGGCGGTAGCCCTCGGGCGAGAGGTCGAAACCGGAAGCGTCGAGGCCGATGAGCAGCGCCGTATCGCGGTTCAAGACGCCCTCGTCGACAATGCGCGGCACCGCGCAAAGCGGGTCGAGCAACACGCAGGACGCGGCACTGGCGAGGTAGCGCGTAATGTCGGCCTTGGTGTCGCCGAGCATGTCGTTGGTGATCTTGGCCTGTTCCGCTGGGTCCGACGCCAGCAAGGTCCGCATGCCGCCGCGCTGGTCGCAGGCAATGGCCACCATGGCCCCGTCCTTGCCGCATATCTGCTGATAGCCGCGCAGCTCCGCGGTGGTCATCTTGGTCATGGTCTCATCCGATGTTGGCGCTCTCTCGCGGAGGGCGCGGATCCCGTGGAAACAACAATGTTCAGTCCTGCCCGCCCTGCCGGCGGGAAGCCGTGACGCGCCATCGCCCTCGAGGAAAGCGCTTCGCCGACCCTGCGGCCTGGAAGCCACCACATTGCGAGTTGGCTGGATTTGCGCGATAACTCCCGTCGGCGTATACGTGTGTAACACGTTGCTGAAAGGAATTGCAAGCTGTCTGTTTCCCCCATCCAGGATGCGACCGCATCGCGGACGATGCTGCACACGGTGGCCAAGCTGCATTATGTGGAGGAGATGTCGCAGGTCGATATCGCGCGCCGGCTCGGTGTCTCAACCGCGACGATTTCGCGTCTGCTGCAGCGGGCGCGGGCCGAGGGCATCGTCCGCATCGAGGTTCTCGACCTGGCAACGCCGGAGGACATCACCCGGCAGTTGATATATGGCTTGAAATTGCGGGATGCCGCTGTGGTCGAGACGCCGGCGGCGGGCACGCTGGCGGCGCTGGCGGCACCGCTTGGCGGGCTGCTCAGGCAGGCACAGCTGGTGGCTGGCTCCGTCGTCGCCATCGGTTGGGGGCGCGCCGTGCGCGAGGTGATCCGGGCCGGCCTGCCGCGCATGCCGGGCGTGCTGACCGTGGCCGCCACCGGCGGCATGCAGCAGCAGGCGGCGCATTTTCAGGTCAACGAATTCGTGCGGCTCGCCGCCGAGGAGTTCGGCGGCACGCCGCATTTCATCCACGCGCCCTATCTGCCCTCCACCGAATTGCGCGAGGTCTTCCTCCGCGACGCCGCCATCCGCGATGCCGTCGCTTTGTGGGAGAGGACCGATATCGCGATCGTCGGCATCGGCCTGCCGCATGCCATCAATGCCCCCGAGGCAAGTGCCGCCACGCCGAGCGAACAGGCATTGGTTCATGCCGCCGGCGACGTGCTTCGCCATTACTTCGATGCCGAGGGGGCGCTGATCGCCTGGGAAGGGGAGAGCCGGATGATCGCCATGTCGCCGGCGCAGCTGCGCGCCGTGCCGCTGGTTATCGGCCTTGCCGCTTCGCCGGAAAAGGCGACGGCAATCATTGCCGCCGTTCGCGCCGGCCTGATCAACACGCTGGTGACGGATACCAAGACGGCACAGGCCATCCTCGCGGCGCTCGCGTAGCCATGGAGCGGGCAGGGCGCTGCCACGAAAACCAGTTGTGCCGCTGAAAGCCCCGGGCGATAGTTGACTGGGGGGCTCTGCGGAGCAGTCGGATGTTGCACGGTGTGAAAAGCCCGACACTGTCAGCTCGGAAAAACCGGGTTGCAATTTATTTCTGCAAAGTGTTACAAGTTCGAGCGCCCGCCGGCAAGGCGAGGCGTCGGGCACAGTTTGCCGGCCCTCGCGGAGGCGGAGGAACGGGGTTGTGGCCAGGTGCGCCGGTCGGCTGACCGGCTGACATATCGACTGGAGGGCGCTTGGGAGGAGCTGCCCGCGAAAGGCAAACAGGCGTTCCCGGCCGTCACCATCCGCACGGATGGCGGCCATTCCAATGTCACTTGCAACGGCAGATCTGCCAACAATGAGGAGGATGTCATGAAGAAGATTGTTGCCGCGCTCGCGGCGCTTGCCGTCAGTGCGACGGTGCTGATGGCGCCCGCGCAGGCGCAGGACAAGAAATACACCATTGCGCTCATTCCGGGGCTGACCACCGACGGCTTCTACATCACCATGCGCAAGGGCGCCCAGGCGGCCGCCGACGCGCTCGGCGTGAACCTGGTTTTCCAGGGCGCGCCGGACTTCAACCCGGTCACCCAGGTGCCGGTGCTTGACGCGGTCATCGCCAAGAAGCCTGACGCGATCCTGATCGCGCCGACCGACAAGGTTCAGCTGGTCGAGCCGCTGCGCAAGGCCAATGACGCCGGCATCCCGGTCATCACCGTCGACACTTTCATCGGCAGCGGCGTCTACCAGACCGGTGCCGGCGATGCCGATTTCCCGCTGGCCTATATCGCGTCGGACAATGTGCTTGGCGGCGAGATCGCCGCGCGCGCTCTTGCCACCGCCATTGGCGACAAGGGCAAGGTCTATGTGTCGAACGTCAAGCCCGGCATCTCGACCACCGACCAGCGTGAAGAGGGCTTCAAGAAGGAGATGGCCAAGCATACGGGCATCACCGTGCTGGAGACCCAGTTCAATGACGACGACGCCAACAAGGCGGCCTCGCAGCTGCAGGCGGTGTTCGCCCGCAATCCCGACCTGGTCGGCGTCTTCGGCGCCAATCTGTTCTCGGCGCTGGGTGCGGCCAACGGCGTCAAGCAGGCCGGACAGACGGGCACCGTCAAGGTTGTCGCCTTCGATGCTCCGACCAGCATCGTCGACAACATCAACACCGGGCTGGTCGACGTGGCGATCGCCCAGCATCCGGCCGAGATCGGCTATTACGGCGTCGTCTCAGCCTATGCCCACCTGACCGGCCATTCGATCCCGGTCACCATCGGCACCGGCTTCACGATCATGGACAAGTCCAACATCGCGGATCCGAACATCTCGAAGTATCTCTACTCCGAGTAAGTCCAGACCTGCTTTGCTCCTCCCGGTCCGCCGGGAGGAGCTGCACTAGGTCCTCGCCAGTCGAGACCTGTTTGAAGGCGCCGCGGAGTATCCATGACCTCGACATCACCAGCCCAGCCTGCCGAGAAGCATGTCGCCCCTCAGGCCGATCATGGCGATCCGGCCAGGAGCCTGGTCGCACGCATCGCCGAAGGGCGCGCCTGGCTGTTCCTGGCCGGCCTGCTCATCTGTTTCGAGATCTGGTCGCGGCTCGCCTTCGGCGCGACCTTCGTGCTCAACCCGTTCAACCTGCAGTCCATCGCGATCTTCGCCGTGGCGCCGCTGCTGCTGGCGACCGGTCAGACCTTCGTCATCATTTCGGGCGGCATTGATCTCTCGCTCGGCTTTATCATGGGCCTTGCCGCCGTCATTGCAGCGCATGCCACCAACATGGCGGGCGCCGCCATTCCCCTGCCGCTGGCCATGCTGGCCGGCATCCTCGCCTCGGTGATCGTTGCCGGCGTGCCTGGCGTCATCAACGGCCTGCTGATCTCGCGGCTCAAGGTGCCGCCCTTCATCGGCACGCTCGGTATGTTTGGCGTCGCGCGCGGCGCCGCCTTCCTGCTCGCCGGCGGCACCACCGTGCCGGTGCAGAATTCCTGGTTCGCGCTGCTCGGCAACGGCAAGTTCTATGGCGTGCCCTATCTGGTGCTGATCACCGCGGTCTTCGTCATCGTGATGCACTATCTGCTCAGCCAGACCCGGTTCGGCCAGCACAATTATGCCATCGGCGCCAATGTGCAGGCGGCGCGGCGCGCCGGCATCGACATCAGGGGCCACATATTGCGGCTCTATGTGCTGTCGGCGATGTGCGCGGGCCTTGGCGGCGCGCTCTATGCCGCGCGCTTTACCGCGGGTGCGGCGCAGGCCGGCGAGCCCTTGCTGCTCGACAGCGTCGCGGCGGTGGTGATCGGCGGCGCCAGCCTGTTCGGCGGCTCCGGCACTATTTTCGGCACGGTCGCCGGCGCGCTGGTGATCGCGGTCATCCAGTACGGGCTGGTCTTCGTCAATGTCGAACCGTTCTGGCAGTTCATCGCCGTCGGCGTCGTCATCATCATTTCCGTCCTTATCGACCAGGCGCAGCGCCGGTTCAGTGGAGCCCGTCAGGATGAATAGCACCAACCAGAACGGCCCCTTGCTGGAAGTCCGCAATCTGTCGAAGCACTTCGGCGCCGTGCGTGCGCTCAACGACTTCTCCATGGCCGTGCGGCCGGGTGAAGTGGTGGCGCTGGCCGGTGACAACGGCGCCGGCAAGACGACGCTGATCAAGGCGATATCAGGCGTGTTCCAGCCGACGGGTGGCGAAATCCTGCTGCGAGGTCAGCCGGTGACATTCGCGACGCCGCAGGAGGCCCGCGAGAAAGGCATCGAAACGATCTACCAGGATCTCGCGCTCGCCGACAATCTGTCGATCGGCGCCAACATCTTCCTTGGCCGCGAACCGATGCGCAAGGCGTTCGGCTTCCTGCCGGTGCTGGACCGTAAGGCCATGGCGGAGGCCGCCAAGGCGACGATGGGCCGGCTGGACTTCCATGTCAGCCGGCTCGAGGCCCCGGTCAGCAATTTCTCCGGTGGTCAGCGCCAGGCCGTCGCTATCGGCCGCGCCGTCTATTGGGATGCGCAGATCCTGATCATGGACGAGCCGACCGCCGCCCTTGGTGTGCCGGAGCAGCGCAAGGTGATCTCGCTGATCCACCAGCTCAAGGCGCAGGGGCGCGGCGTGATCTTCATCTCGCACAATCTGCAGGACATCTTTGCGGTATCCGACCGCATCGTCGTGCTGCGGCGCGGCGTCCAGGCCGGCGAGCGCAAGATTTCCGAAACCAATCATGACGAGGTCGTCAAGCTGATGGTCGGCGGCTAAGGCGCTGCTTTCGATCCACGGTTACGGCTGGCGAAGCGGTCTGGTTCGGATCAATCTCGGCGCTGCCGCCACCAGCGCTCTGCCGATGGCCGATTGTGGGGCGTCGATGACGGTGCGGGCATCGCCGCTTTCGGTAATCCGCCCGGCGTCGAGAAGGATGACGCGGTGGGCGACGGCACGCACCACGCCGAGATCATGCGAAATGAAGAGATAGGCGATCCGCTCCTGCCTTTGCAGGTCGAGCAACAGGTCGAGGATCTGTCCGCGCACCGAGACGTCGAGCGCCGATACGGCCTCGTCAAGCACGATCAGAGACGGCTTCGTTGCGATGGCGCGGGCGATGGCCACACGCTGCCGCTGACCGCCGGAGATTTCATGGATGGCGCGCGGTGCGAGATCGGCCGTCAGGCCGACGCGCTCGAGCAAGGCAGCGATGCGGCGCGGGCGCTCGGCGCGGGAGGCGATACCATGGATGCGCAAGGGGTCGTCAAGCAGGCGCGCCACCGTGGCGCGCGGATTGAAGGCGGCCAGCGGATCCTGGAACACCATTTGCAGGTGCGCGCGGCGAGCGCGCAGGGCAGCGCCACGCAAGGCCAGGAAATCATCATCTTCGAAGTCGATGCGGCCAGCGTCCGGCTCGATGAGGCGCAGCACCAGCCGCGCGATCGTCGATTTGCCGCTGCCGGAGGGGCCGGCCAGCGCCAGTGTTTCACCGGGCTCTATGTGAAAAGAGACATCGTCGACGGCGACGACAGTATTACCGCCGCGACGGTAGCGCTTGGTGAGGTAGGACACGGCAAGCAGGCTCATGCGTGCAACCCGGCCCGGTTCAGCAATGGTTCAGCGCAGAGGCTGATATGGGCGTCGAGCAGCGCGCGTGTGTAGGGTTGGCTTGGGGCGCGCACAATCTGTGCCGTCGTGCCAAGCTCGACCAGCTGGCCATGACGGAAGACAGCGATGCGCTCGCCAAGCTCGGCCGCCAGCGCGATATCGTGGCTGATGAACAGCAGCGTCATGCCGTCGTCGACCACGAGCCGTCGGATCAGGGCGACGATCTCTGCCTGCACGATGGTGTCGAGCGCGCTGGTTGCCTCGTCGGCGATCAGCAGTTTCGGCCCAGCCGCGATGGCCGCGGCAATCGCCACGCGCTGCTTCTGGCCGCCGGAGAGCTGGTGTGGGAAGGCATGCAGGGCCGAGTCAGGGTCGGGCAGGCGGACGCGTTCTAGGAGGGTTTTCGCCTTGGCGTATGCCTCTGGCCAGCCGAGGCCGAGATGCGTGCGCGCGACTTCGGCGATTTGTTTGCCGATGGTCATGACGGGATCAAGGCTGGCCGAGGGGTCCTGGAAGACGAAGCCGATGTCGCGGCCGCCGAGGGGTGTGCGGCTAAGGCTGGGCCATTCAATTCTTCCGCCAACCTTGGCAGAAGCCGGCAACAACCCGGCAATCGCCAGTGCCAGCGTGCTCTTGCCCGAGCCGCTTTCGCCGATGATGGCCAGACGCTCACCGGCCACAATATCGACGCTTAGGTTCCTCAGCGCCGCCACCACGTTGCCATCGCGGCGGTAGGTCACCGTCAGGTCGCGGATCGATGCCAGCACGGTCACGACAGACCTCTCTTGACCGCCGTCGTCTCGACGATGCCTTCACCGGCGAGATAGACGCCGAGCACGGTCAGCACCAGCGCTATGCCTGGGACGATGGACAGGAAGGGCGCGGTGCGCAACACCGCGCGTCCTTCGGCGATCATGCCGCCCCAGGTGACTCGGTTGGGGTCGCCGAGGCCAAGGAAGGACAGGGCGGCTTCGGTGAGGATGGCGGCGGCGACGATCACCGACGACATTGCCAGCACCGGCGGCAAGGCGTTGGGCAGCACCTCGCGAAAGGCGATCTCGAGCGGATGCATGCCGATGGCACGCGCGCTGGCGACATAGTCGCGTTCGCGGATGGAGAGCACTTCGGCGCGGGCAATTCGCGCCGGCCCGGTCCAGGTGCCGAGCGCGATAGCGATCACGACGATGCCGAGTGATGGGCCGACGACGCTGACGAAGGCCAGCGCCAGCAGGAAGCTCGGCACGGTCTGAAAGGCATCGGTGATGCGCATCAGCACCTCGTCGACGAGGCCGCCGGCAAAGCCGGCCAGCGTGCCGACCACCGAGCCGATGGCAAGTGCAGCCGCCGCTGCCGCCAGCCCGACGGCAAGCGAGGTACGAGCGCCATGGAACAGCTCGGCCAGCACGTCACGGCCGAGCCTGTCGGTGCCGAGCGGCAGCGACCAGCTTTGGAAGGGCAGCAAAAGCGCCGGTCCAGCAATGGCTTGCGGGTCGCCTGGAAACAGCAGCGGTGCGATGAACGCCATCGTAACCAGTGCGGCCAGAAGGACGGCACCGGCGACCGCTTCGGGCATGCGCAGAAAGCGGCGCAGCGGGTTCATGCGCCGACCTCGCTGGCGCCGACGCGCGGATCGAGGAAGGCATAGGCGATGTCGACGAGAAGATTGATGACGACGACCAGGACGGCGCTGGTGAGGATGATGCCGAGTAGCAGCGGAGTGTCGCGCGAAGCCACCGCTTCCTGCGCCAGCCGGCCGAGGCCCGGCACGGAAAAGACGCTCTCGATAACGACGCTGCCGCCGAGCATCTGCGCCGACTGCAGGCCGAGCATGGTGACCAGCGGCAGCAGCGCATTGCGGGCGACGTGGGCCAGTACGATGCGGCGGCGCGACAGACCCCTGGCGCGAGTGGCGAGCATAAAATCCTGGCGCCAGACCTCGGCCATGCCGGCGCGCATCATGCGCAGATAGAGCGCGAGGTAGATGAAGCCGAGGGCGGACACCGGCAAGACCAAATGGATGGCGATGTCGGCGGCGCGGTCGAGGCCGGTCTTGTCCGAGGCCAGCGTCTCGATACCGCCGATCGGCAGCCAGCGCAGGTCGACGGCAAAGACGACGATCAGCACCAGGCCGAGCCAGAAACCGGGCACGGCATAGAGCGCTAGCGAACCGATCGACAGGAAGCGGTCGCGAAAGCTGCCGGGCTTGGCGCCGGCATAGATGCCGAGCGCCGAGCCCAGCCCGAAGGAGAGCGCGGTCGCGCTGACCATCAGCAGCAGCGTGTTGGGCAGGCGTTCGAGGATCACATCGCGGATCGGCCTGGAGAAGGTCACCGACTGGCCGAGGTCGAGATGCAGCAGCGCCCAGAGATAGTTGGCGAGCCGCGTCAGTTCGGACTGGTCGAGACCCCAGCGGTGGCGCAGCAATTCGATCATGCCGGCGTCGCCGCCGGTCGAGACGATATAGGCGTCGACGGCATCGCCGGGGGCGGCTTCGAGCAGCAGGAACGTGCCGACGACAACGATCAAAAGCACGAAGACGCTGCCGAGGAGACGGCGGCGGAGGAGGGTGAGGGCGCGGGTCATGGGGGCGACGGCGGTGCGCGACGACTAAAGGAAATGTCGCGCGTGAGTGCCCCCCTCTGTCCTGCCGGACATCTCCCCCTCAAGGGGGGAGATTGGCTGTCATTTTTGGCTTCGCCAATGTTCAACGTTGAAGAATTCGCGGGACAGACACGCTGCTGATCTCCCCCCTTGAGGGGGAGATGTCCGGTAGGACAGAGGGGGGCCTCGTAGAACGCAACGTCTACGATGATTTCGCGAACGGTCATCCGCGCAAATGTGTCACGATTCCAGATACGTGTCCGCCCAGTTCGACACGGCCCAGCGCGGATTGTTGGCGATGTTGCCGACCGTGTTGCGCGCGACGCTGATGAAACTCCATTCGGCGACGTTGATCAGCGGCAGGTCGGTGGCCACCTCTTTCTGGAACGCCTTATAGAGGTCGGTGCGGGCAGCGGTGTCGAGCGTCTCGGACGCCTTGGCGATCAGCGCATCTAGCGCGTCGTTCTTGTAGCCGCCCTGGTTGGAGAACGGTACGCCGTCCGGAATGCCGCTCTGCACCAGGATGGTGGTCGAAATCGCCGGGTCGCCGCGGAACACCGGCGGGCCGACGGCGAGGTCGAAGGCGTGGTCGGTGTAGACGGCCTTGATGTGCGCTGCCGAGTCGTTGTTGACCAACTCTGCGTCGATGCCGATTGCGGCGAGCGCCTGGCGCAAATAGTCGCCGAACTGCTTGGTCTCGTTGAAATAGGGCGCCGGCAGAAGTTTCAGCGTAAAGCGCTTGCCGTCCGGGCCTTTCTTGTAGCCGGCCTCGTCGAGCAGCGCGTTGGCCTTGGCGACGTCGAATGCATAGGTCGGCACATCGGCCGTATAGAATTGCGGATCGTTTTTCGGCACCGGGCCGGTGGCGGTGGCGGCATAGCCGAGGAACACCGTCTTGACGACGAAGTCCTTGTCGATAGCGTGCGCGATCGCCTGGCGCACCTTCAGATCGGCCAGTTCCTTGCGGCGATGGTTGATCTCGACGACGAGCTGATAGGTCAGCCCCTCATAGCCCTTGGTGATCACCTTCAGGCCTGGCACCTTGGAGATGCGGTCGAGGTCGGCCAGCGGCACGGCGGAGAAGGCGGCGAGCTGGATTTCCTCGGCTTCCAGCGCGCTGGCGGCCGAGGTGCGGTCGGGCAGCACCTGGTAGATGATCTCGTCGAGATAAGGCTCGTCCTTGCCCCAGTAGTCGGTGTTTTTCGTCAGCCGGTAATACTGGCCGGCCTTGTACTCGCCGAACTTGAACGGACCGGTGCCGATTGGCGCGGTGTTGGCCGGGTTGTCCTCGATCTTGCCGACCTCATAGATGTGCTTCGGTACGACGCTCGACAGCGCCGGCAGCGCGTTGCGGATCAGCTGGAACGGCGTCGGCTTGGCGAATTTGAACACGGCCGTGAGTTCGTCAGGCGTCTCGACGCTGGCCAGATCCTTGAACACGGTGCGGCCGAGATTCTGCAGCGGCTTCCATATCTGCAGCGCCGAGAAGGCGACGTCAGCCGAGGTGAACGGCTTGCCGTCATGCCATTTGACGCCTTCGCGAAGCTTGAAGGTCACCGAGAGCCCGTCGGCGGCACCTTCCCAGCTCAGCGCCAGCCGTGGTGCCAGCCCATCCTTGCCGTCGAAGGAGGCTTCGGCCAGCGTCTCGACGATCTTGCTGGAGATGAAGAAGACGCCGTTGGAGGCGACGATCGCCGGGTTGAGGTTGCGCGGCTCGGAATCGGCGGCGAGCACCAGCCGGCCGCCCTTCTTCGGTGTCTGCGCCCAACCCAATGTCGGCATGGCGGTGGAGGCGAGCAGCATCGCCGAGCCGGCAAGCATTTTGCGTCTGGAAATCGTGAAACCTGACATGATCGAACTCCGTCCTCTCCGCGACCCGATAGGCGCGACAACACCCCTCGAATGCCGGCATCGGCATTCTTGCGGTGGCGATTATGAGCCTTGCCGAGGGTTTCGCCAGAGACGGAATTGGCGCATCCTGGCTTGGCTTTGAAATTTTAGTCCGCTGGACCAGTTTAAGAGAGCGGGTTCAATTTCGCCAATCTGGTAGGACCAGATTTGGCGGATAGTCGACGGTTGACGACTTAGTGACCGTCAAGCCGCGCCATTGGCGCATTTCTGGCTAGACCAGAGCGGGCAAAATGGTGCAGATTTGATCCACAGCCAAGGGTTCCCTGCGAAACAGCAACGATCCCGGGCAAATTCAGGAGAGAGAGAGAGATGAACATTGCGCCGGGCAAGAATGCCGTCAGCAATATCCCGTTCGACCAGGCAAGGGTCGACCGGCTGATGGAGGAGGCCGGCATCGATGTGCTGCTCGCCACCTCCAAGCACAACACGCAATATCTGCTGGGCGGCTACAAATTCATCTTCTTCGCCGCCATGGATGCGATCGGCCACAGCCGGTACCTGCCGATCGTCGTCTACGAAAAAGGCGGACCCGATCATGCCGCCTATATCGGCAACCGCATGGAGGGCGGCGAGCACCAGAACCATCCATTCTGGACGCCGACGCTGCACGCCGCCTGCTGGGGCACGCTCGATGCCGCGAACCTTGCTGTCGAGCATCTGCAGAAGATTGGCAAGGCCGGCGCGCGCATCGGCATCGAGCCCGGCTTCCTGCCGTCGGATGCCTATACGCTGATCCGCAAGGCGCTGCCGGACGCCAAGCTGTTAGACGCGACCGACATGCTGGAGCGCATGCGGGCCATCAAGACCGACGCCGAACTGGAGAAGCTGCGCACCGCCTCCGAACTGATCACCGATTCCATGCTGGCGACCATTGCCTGGGCGCGCGAAGGAACGACCAAGGCCGAGATGATCGAGCAACTGCGGCGCGAGGAGACCAACCGCGGCGCACATTTCGAATATTGCCTGCTGACGCTCGGCTCCAGCCACAACCGCGCCGCTTCACCGCAGGCGTGGAAGAAGGGCGAGGTGCTGTCGATCGATTCCGGTGGCAATTACCACGGCTATATCGGCGATCTCTGCCGCATGGGCATTCTCGGCGAACCGGATGCCGAGCTGGAGGATCTGCTGGCCGAGGTCGAGACGGTGCAGCAGGCGGCGTTCTCGAAGGTCAAAGCGGGCACGCTCGGCGGCGACATGATTTCGCACGCCGAGGGCGTGCTGAAGCAATCCAAGGTCGCGCCCTATACCGATTTCTTCGCGCACGGCATGGGCCTGATCACGCATGAGGCGCCGTTCCTGATGACCAACCATCCGGTGGCCTATGAAGGCACCTATGCGGCCAAGCCGCTGGAAAAGAACATGGTGCTGTCGGTCGAGACGACCATGCTTCACCCGACGCGGGGGTTTATCAAGCTGGAGGACACGCTGGCGGTGACCGAGAGCGGCTATGTGATGTTTGGAGACCGGGGTCGGGGATGGAATAGGGGTGGGATGGCTTAGGTGCAGGCGCTCTGCCTACGTTGTCTAAACGGATAATTGCGGAGCACCATTCACGGACATGGAACACGAACCGCCCAAGCAGGTCTTTCTCGACGGTTGCCAGCAGATTTCCATGCAGCTTGAGCCAATCGGGTTCCGCTTTGCGAAAAGCGGCCCTCACGCGAGTCGCCGCGCGGGCGACTGGACATTCAAAATAGCGTTTCAGTCAAACTATTTGAATGTCGGGGGCGAGTATGTGGAACTCGTAGTGCATGCGTCAATACACAGCAAGGCGATCGAGGGGTGGGACAAGCGCAGCGGTTGGTCCGGTAACGCCAGAGATTGGGTCGCCGGTGGACAACTTGGCAATCTGCGTAACCCACATCAATGGCTGACATGGAACATCGCGAACCCGCTTACCCGTCAGGCTGAAATCGCGAACGTCGTTGCCAACATCCAAACGACAGTCCTGCCGCTTTTCGAACGGTTCGGCGCTCCGCGCAAATTGGCCGAACAGGTTGCTTACTCTGAAAGCCCAGGCTTCATGCTTCCTGAAAATGCTGTTCGATTTGTGCTCTGGCAGCTTGGGCGCGACGAAGCCGAACAATGTTTGCGCTTTTGGGTCCAGCATTTCGACGATTGGGAAGGGTTTCGCCATGACCGAGACGCCCTTGTTCCTCCCCGCCGTATAGGCGGTGATACAGGTGTTCAACGCCTGGGGAAATTGGCTCGCGCAATGAAGCTTGGATTGGATCTTTGACTACCGGACTTATTGCGCTGGAATCAGCCTGAAATCCGGCAGCTCCCGCAGCACTAGCTCCGGTCCTGCCGGCGAATAGACGACGAAGAGCTGCATCGGCTCGTGGCCGGTATTCAGTGTCGAGTGAAACCGGCTCTCCGGCACATAGATGGTGCAGCCGGGGCCGACCTTGGCGACCACCGGATTGCCTTGCTCGTCCTCGACCATCTGCTCGCCATGGCCTGAGATGACGAAGATGATTTCCTCGGCACCCGGATGGTTGTGGCGGGTGTGGCCCTGGCCGGAGGGCAGGTCGACGACGCCGCCGGAAAAGCGTGCAGCGCCATTCACTTCGGGCGCCACGGTTAGCGCCAGTCTGCCCCAGTCGAAGCCGAAGGCGCTGACGTCCTTCGGATAGACAAACACCTTGCTCTTGTCGGTCATGGTCTCATCCCTTCTTTTTCTTCGGCTTGGTCTTTTCGCCACCGAGCGTCACCGCCTTGAAATCGGCCGTCTGCCTGGCGATCGCCGCCTCCGCTGGCAACCGTTCCATCGAGCTTGCACCATAGAAACCATGCAGGCCTTTGCAGCGGTCGAGTATGTAGCGGGCGTCGTCAGGCATCGAGATCGGGCCGCCATGGCAAAGCAGGATGACGTCCTTGCGCACCGAACGCGCAGCCTCGGCGATGGCGTCGATCGCGACAACGCAGTCGTCGAGCGACTTGGCCGAGGTCGCGCCGATCGAGCCGCCCGTGGTCACGCCCATATGGGCGACGACGATGTCGGCGCCGGCTGTTGTCATGGCGCGGGCCTCGTCGGGATTGAAGACATAAGGGGTCGTGAGCAGATCGAGCTTGCGCGCTTCGGCGATCATGTCGACCTCGAGCCCGAAGCCCATGCCGGTCTCCTCGAAACTCTGCCGCATGCTGCCGTCGAACAGGCCGATGGTCGGAAAATTCTGCACGCCGGAAAAGCCCATCGTCTTCAGTTCGGCCAGAAGCAGCGGCATGATGACGAACGGGTCGGTGCCGTTGACGCCGGCCAGCACCGGCGTGTGTCTGACCACCGGCAGCACTTCATAGGCCATTTCCTTGACGATCTCGTTGGCATTGCCATAGGCGAGCAGGCCGGCGGCGGAGCCGCGCCCGGCCATGCGATAGCGGCCGGAATTGTAGATGATGATGAGATCGATGCCGCCGGCCTCCTCGGCCTTGGCCGACAGGCCGGTGCCTGCGCCGCCGCCAACGATCGGCACGCCCTTGTCGATCATTCCCCTGAATTTCTTCAGTATGTCCTTGCGCGGTATGGCGGGCATGTCTGGGATCTCACTGTCTGGCGATGTCGAGAAAAGCCGCGACAGCGGCCCTGGCGAATTCGGGATCGTTGATGTGCAGCGGCAGGCGCGTGACGCGACGATTGGCACTGGGCTTGATGGTGCGCTCGATGGCCTCGAACAAGACGGCGTCGGCCTCTTGATCGAAGAAGGCGCCGCCTTCGATGTCGAGCGCGGAGACGCCTTTCTCCGGAATGAGAAAATGCACCGGCCCTTCGCAGAGGGCGAGCCTGGTGCCGATCCATTCGCCGATCGCGCGGCATTCCTGCGCCGTCGTGCGCATGAGCGTAACGTTCGGATTGTGCTCGTGGAACAGTCTTCCTCGATACTGTTCCGGAATGGTCGAAGGCGCCCAGAAATTGACCATGTCGAGCGCGCCGACCGAGCCGACATAGGGCAATTGGCTGCGGGCAATCGCGCCGAAGCGATCCTCCGTTGCCGGCAGCACGCCGCCGAACAGCAGGTCGCAGACCTCGGTCGTGGTGATGTCGATGGCGCCGGACAGCAGGCCGCTGTCGGCCAGTTTTTCCATGCTGCGGCCGCCTGTGCCGGTGGCGTGGAAGACCATGCAGTCGTAGGTCAAGCGAAGCTGGTCGGCGATGGCCGTCACACAAGGCGTGGTGACGCCGAACATGGTCAGCCCGATCGACGGCTTGCCATCGGGCGGCGGTGCCGGTCTTGCCGCCATGCCCGATATCGCCTGGGCGGCATTGTGCAGCACGACACGGGAGAGCCGGTTCAGCCCGGCCATGTCGGTCACCGATGGCATCATGATGATGTCGGAGACATCGACATAAGGCGCCGTGTCGCCCGAGGCGAGCGTCGAGACCATGATTTTCGGCAGGCCGAGCGGCAAAGCGCGCATGCCCGATGTGATGATCGATGTGCCGCCGCCACCGCCAATGCCGATCATGGCGGCGATATCGTTCCGCGATTGTGCGAAGCGGGTGAAGGCGACGCCCATGGCGGCAACCGCGGCGCCACGGTCATCGCCGCCGAGCACGGCTGTGCCGCCGTCCGGATGATGGCTGGCGATTTCCTCCGCGGTAACATCGACGGGTATGGTTGCATCGCGCGTGCCGACATCGACGCGGGAAACGGCGGCGCCGGTGGCGGCAATCGCATCGGCCAGGAAGGCGAGTTCCTCGCCCTTGGTGTCCGCTGTGCCCACGACGTAAATGCGCTTCATGGGCGGTTCCCAGGTCATTGCAAATTTTTGAGACGCGCGTATCATATTGACATGGATGTCTCACGTCAACGATCCACTGCAAGCGGCGACACCGAGCGGGGAAGCGGCGAGGCCGCCGAGCGCGGACCCCGGGCGCGGACGAAAAGACTGATGCTCGAGACGGCGACACGGCTGATGCAGGCCGGCGTCACGCCGTCGGTCAGCGAGGTTGCTGAAGCCGCGCAAGTTTCCCGCGCCACCGCCTATCGCTATTTCCCCAGCCAGGCGGCGCTGGTGCAGGCTGTCGTCGACGAAGGGCTCGGACCGATCCTGACCTGGAAATCGACCTCGGCGGACGCCGAGCGCCGGGTCGCGGAGCTGTTCGACACGGCCATGCCGCGCATCGAGGCTTTCGAGGCGACGTTCAAGGCGGCGCTGAAGTTGTCGCTCGATCAATGGGCACGACGTCAGGCTGGCACGCTGGGCGGCGAGCCGGCCTTCACGCGCGGTCATCGCGTCGATCTGCTGCAAGAAGCGATCGCGCCGCTCAAGGGTCAGTTGCCGCCGCGCGATTTCAAGCGCCTGGCGCAGGCGCTGTCGCTGATCTTCGGCGTCGAGGTGCTGATCGTGCTCAAGGATATATGGGGCCTGGACAGCCGCAAGACGCGGTCCGTGGCGCAATGGGCGGCAGGCGCCCTGGTGCGCGCTGCGATGGCGGAATCGATCGATGAAGGAGGCGGTGACGATTCAAGGGTAGCCGCTGGGTGAGACCAATCTGGTTCGACCAGATTTGCATGCCGACTATCAATATTACCCCTGACGCAGGGGGCTGTACAACGCCTCAGCGTATCACTGAGTAGGAAAAACATTGGAAAACAGGCAGATAAAGCTTGAATTCCGCAGGAATGACCAGGTCCTTCTTCCAAGAAAGGGCTTGACGTCGATGCAAAATTGGTAATACCAGATTAGCAAAGAAAAGTGGATCAGAAGTGAGGGCTGCGATCCATTTCCGGCAGGGCGAGGAGGCCCGAAACCGGAAAGGTGCGATCACGGGAGGAACTACCGGAGCCGGCCCCTTTGCCGGTTCGCATGACAGGGTAGAATGCGCACAAGGGAGGAAATCATTATGCGCAAGTTAGTGACCAGCGTGCTTGCTGGTATCGGCTTAACGCTTGCCTGCGGAACGTCCGTATACGCGCAGGAAAAGTCGCTCACCATCTTCTGGGCGGAATGGGATCCGGCCAATTATCTGCAGGAACTCGGCAACGAGTACGAGAAGGAAACCGGCGTCAAGATCACGGTCGAAACCACACCCTGGTCCGACTTCCAGACGAAGGCCTTCACCGAGTTCAACGCCCATGGCGACGCCTATGATCTGGTCGTTGGCGACTCGCAGTGGCTGGGCGCCGGCTCGACCGGTGGCCACTATGTCGACCTCACGGACTTCTTCAAGAAGCATGACCTCGGCAATGTCATGGCGCCGGCTACGGTGAAATACTACGCCGAGTATCCCGGCAACAGCGGCAAGTACTGGGCCATACCGCTCGAAGGCGACGCGGTCGGCTGGTCCTACCGCAAGGACTGGTTCGAGGATCCCAAGGAGAAGGAAGCCTTCAAGGCCAAATATGGCTACGACCTCGACGTGCCGAAGGATTTCAAGGCGCTGCGCGACATCGCCGAGTTCTTCTATCGGCCGGACCAGAAGCGCTACGGCATCGCCATCTACACCGACAATTCCTATGATGCGATGGCAATGGGCTTCGAGAACGCGCTGTTCTCCTATGGCGGCGAGCTGGGTGACTATTCGACTTACAAGGTCGATGGCCACATCAACTCCGACAAGGCTGTCGCCGCGCTCGACGCCTACAAGGAACTCTATAAGTTCACGCCTCCCGGCTGGGCCAAATCGTTCTTCGTCGAGGACAACCAGGCGATCACCGAGAACCTGGCTGCGATGAGCATGAACTTCTTCGCGTTCTTCCCCTCGCTGATCAACGAGGCGTCGAACCCGAACGCCAAGAACACCGGCTTCTTCGCCAACCCGCCGGGTCCGAACGGCGACCAGTTCGCCGCTCTCGGCGGTCAGGGCATTTCCATCGTCTCCTACTCGAAGAAGCAGGAAGAGGCGACGAAGTTCCTTGAATGGTTCATCAAGGACGAGACCCAGAAGAAGTGGGCGGCGCTTGGCGGTTACACCTGCAGCGCGGCGGTGCTCAAATCGCCGGAATTCCAGAGTGCCACGCCTTACAACAAGGCCTTCTATGAGACCATGTTCAAGGTGAAGGACTTCTGGGCCGTGCCGGAATACGCCGAACTGCTGCAGCAGCTCAACCAGCGCGTCTATCCCTACATGATCGGCGGCGAAGGCACCGCCAAGGAAACGCTGGACGCCCTGGCTGCCGACTGGAACGCGACGTTCAAGAAGTACGGCCGCGTTCAGTAACAACCATGCATCACGGAGGGGGCGTTGGTGCCTCCTCCGTTTCTTTTTCTGCAAACGGGAGCAGAGGTCTTGGCGACCACGATGATCACAACACTGGAGAGGTCCTCGCGGGCGGCCGCGCGCGGCCTGAGCGACATTTCGATCCGTAACCTCTTCATTATTCCGACGGTCCTGTTCCTGATCGTCTTCAACATCTTTCCGCTGATCTATTCGCTTGGCTATTCCTTCACCGACTTCCGCGCTTCGACCAACGCGCCGGCGAATTTCGTCGGGCTGCAGAACTATCGCGACCTGCTCAACGATCCCTATGTCTGGTCCAATTTCGCCATCACCGCGAAATACGTCATCATCTCCGTCGCCGGACAGTTGCTTGTCGGCTTCGGCGTGGCGATGCTGCTCAACCGGGATATCCCGCTCAAGGGCCTTATCACCACGCTGCTCTTGCTGCCGATGATGCTGTCGATGGCTGTTGTCGGACTGTTCTGGAAGCTGCTCTACGACCCGTCATGGGGCGTCATCAACTATGCGCTCGGGCTCGGCAATTTCGAGTGGCTGGCCGATCCCAAGATGGCGCTCTACGCCGTCGCGCTGACCGACATCTGGATGTGGTCGCCCTTCGTCATGCTGTTGTCGCTGGCAGGGCTCTCGGCGGTGCCGAAACATCTCTATGAGGCCGCCGCGATCGACCGCGCCGGGCCGTTTTATACCTTCTTCCGCATCACGCTGCCGCTGGTGGCGCCGATCCTGATGATCGCGGTCATCTTCCGCACCATGGAAGCGTTCAAGACCTTCGACCTCGCCTACATCCTGACCAGCCAGCCGACGGCCGAACTGATCTCGATCCGGCTCTACAAGATGGCGTTCCAGGAATGGCAGACCGGGCGCTCCTGCGCGATGGCCTACATCGTGCTGATCATGGTGCTGGCCATCACCAACATCTACGTCAAATATCTCAACAAGGTGAAGGAGCGCTGAGATGGCGGCCGTCCGCACTTCTTCCGAAATCGGCTTCAACCGCGTCGCCATCGTCGCCGTGCTGTTGGTGACGATCATCTTCCTCGCCCCGATCTACTGGATCGCCTCGACGGCATTCAAGCCGCGCAACCTGGCCACCACGATCCCGCCGACGGTCGTCTTCCAGCCGGAAATTTCGCCTTTCGTGAAGCTGTTCACCAAGCGCTCGCAGTTGCGCAGCCCGCCGACGCCGGAAGAATACGCGGCGGCGCCGTGGTGGGAGCGCGTCGTTTTCGACGGCGGCGAGAAGATCGTGCGCGACGGCAAGGGCCAGGTGCAGTGGTCGGGATATCCAAGCCGCTTCCTGAACTCGCTGATCATCGCCATCACCTCGACGGTGCTGGCGGTCGGCATGGGCACGTTCACCGCCTACGGCTTCTCGCGCTTCAAGGTGAAGGGGGAGGCGGACCTGCTCTTCTTCATCCTGTCGACACGCATGCTGCCGCCGGTGGTGGTGGCGATCCCGATGTTCCTGATGTACCGCGCGGTCGGCCTCAACGACACCCATGTCGGCCTGATCATCCTCTACACCGCCTTCAACCTGTCCTTCTCGGTTTGGCTGATGAAGGGTTTCATGGACGAAATCCCGAAGGAGTATGAGGAAGCGGCGCTCGTCGACGGCTATACGCGGATGGAGGCCTTCTTCAAGATCGTGCTGCCGGAGGCCGCCACCGGCATCGCCGCCACCGCCGTGTTCTGCTTTATCACCGCGTGGAACGAGTATGCTTTCGCGCTGATCATGACCAATCGCCGCGCCCAGACCGCACCGCCCTTCATCCCCAGCCAGGTCGGCTCCGGCCTGCCGGACTGGACGGTGATCGCCGCCGGAACCTTCCTGTTCCTGCTGCCGGTCGCGATCTTCACCTTCCTGCTCCGCAATCATCTGTTGCGCGGCATGTCCTTCGGAGCGATCCGCAAATGAGCTTTCGTGCCATCAATCAGAAGTATCTGGAGCCCGGTTCGCAAGTGCTCATGGTGCTCGGCATCGTGGCGCTCTGCCAGCCCTGGAACATGCTGCTGCACACTTACGGCCTGACCATCATCCTGATCGGGCTGATCGGCTTCAACATCACCTCGAAGATCGCGCCTGAGGAGGAGGCCGGCACCGGCCATGCCGCGCGAAATCCGGGAGCACAGCATTGACCCAGATAGAGCTTCGCGGCGTCCAGAAATTCTTCGGCGCCGTCCAGGTCATCAAGGACCTCAATCTGAAGATCGCCGACAATGAGTTCATCGTGCTGCTCGGCCAATCGGGCTGCGGCAAGACGACGACGTTGCGCGCCATCGCCGGGCTGGAAACGATCGACGAGGGCGACATCCTCATCGACGGCAAGCCCGTTCAGCATCTGAAGGCGGCCGACCGCGACATCGCCATGGTGTTCCAGTCGTTCTCGCTCTACCCGCATATGAGCGTCTACGAGAACATCGCCTTCCCCTTGCGCGCCACGCGCAAGAGCAAGCCGGAGATCGACAGCGAAGTGCGCTCGGTCGCCAAGACGCTGCAGATAACGGATCTGCTTGGCAAGAAGCCGTCGGCGCTGTCGGGCGGCGACATGCAGCGCGTCGCTATCGGCCGGGCGCTGGTCCGGCGGCCAAAGGCGATGCTGATGGACGAGCCGATCGGCGCGCTCGATGCCAAGCTGCGCGAGGAGATGCGCGCCGAGATCAAGCGGCTGCACATCAAGCAGGGCTCGACCACCATCTATGTCACGCATGACCAGATCGAGGCGATGAGCCTCGCCGATCGGATCGTCATCATGCATGAGGGCGTCCTGCAGCAGGTGGGTTCGCCCGACGAGGTCTATTCGCGCCCGGCCAATCTGTTCGTGGCGCAATTCGTCGGCAGCCCGGTGATGAATGTCGCCGACGCGGCGGTGGCCGAGAAAGCCTCGTCCGCATCGGTGACCGTCGGCGACGCGGCCACCGGCTTCGAGTTTCCGCGTGCGCTGCTGTCGAAACTCAACGGTCATGCAGGCGGCCAGCTGGCGCTCGGCATCCGGCCGGAAGGCGTGCTCATTCGCCGTGAGGCGGCGGAGGGTTTCATGGCCGTCGAGACGCAGATCGTCGAACCGCTGGGCTCGTTCGACATTGTCGACCTGAAGGTCGGCTCCAACATGCTGCGGGCTCGCACCAAGAGCGGCTTCATCTCCGGGCCCGGCGAGAAGGTCTTTGCCCGGATCGATCCCACCCAGGCGCATTTCTTCGACAAGGCAAGCGGCAAGTCGCTTGAGGTGAGGCTCTGATGGCCCATATCCAGCTCAAGAATATCTCCAAGAGTTTCGGTAATCACACGGCCCTGACCGGGCTCGATCTCGACATCGCCGATGGCGAGTTCTTCGTGCTGCTGGGCGAGACGGGCGCCGGCAAGACGACGACGCTGCGGCTGATCGCCGGGCTCGAAAAACCCAGCGAAGGGCAGGTCCTCATCGATGGCGTCGACGTCGCCGATTGGGGGGCGGCTGAGCGCGATGTGGCGCTGGTGCTGCAGCAGTACTCGCTCTATCCACGCTACACGGTGCGCGAAAATCTCGAATTCCCGCTGAAGCCGAAAATCCGCAGGCTGCCCGATGCCGAGATCAAGGATCGCGTCGACCGCGCCGCCCGCACGCTGCGGATCGAGCATCTGCTCGACCGCAAGACCGACCGCCTCTCAGGCGGCGAGATGCAGCGCGTCTCGATCGGCCGCGCCATCGTGCGCAAGCCGCGCGTGTTCCTGATGGACGAGCCGCTGTCGGCGCTCGACGCCAAGCTGCGCGAGGCGCTGCGCACGGAACTGAAGAACCTGCAGATACAGCTCGGCGCCACCTTCCTGTTCGTTACCCACGACCAGATCGAGGCGATGTCGATGGGCGACAAGGTCGGCGTGTTGAACCACGGCCGCATCGTGCAGACCGGCACGCCGCACGAGATCTACAACAATCCGCGCGACACCTATGTGGCGAGCTTCGTCGGCTCGCCGCCGATGAACCTCATCGACGGCAAGCTGGTGAATGGCCGCGCGGTGATGGCGCCGCTGAATTTCGAACTGCCCTTTTCAGGGGGAGCCAAGGCGAGTGGAGCGACCGACGGTCGCCCGCTCGTCTTCGGCATCCGTCCGGAAGACGTCTATCTCGAGAGCGGCGCGCCGGTCGAGGCGCGCGTCCATGATGTCGAGAACCATGGCGTCGAAAAGATCCTGACGCTGCGGGTCGGCGACACAACACTGCGCGCCACGGTGCCGGCCAGGACCGATGTCGCGATCGAACAGCCGGTGCGTTTTGCCTGGAACCCCGACAAGGTGGTGCTGTTCGACAAGGGTAGCGGTGTCAGCTTGCGCCACGCCGGGTGAAGCGCTGTTTTCGGCTCAGCCGGGTAGCCTGCAACGAAGGATATTGTCTCAACTGGCCTGGCGGATTTCAGCCTGTTCCTCGGCGCGCAGATGGCTGGGCGCCGAACCGACGACGCGCTTGAAGGCACGGCTGAAGGCGGCGTCCGATTCATAACCGAGGCGTGCGGCAACGACGGATATTTTCATCCGGTCGCGGACCAGCCACTGCCGTGCCTGATGCATCCTGACCTGGGTGACATATCTTGCCGGCGTTTCGCCGACGATGGTGGCGAAGCGCTCGGCAAAGCCCGAGCGCGAAGCGCCCATCATCCGGGCGAGCGACTCGACCGTCCAGTCATGGTCGGGTTCGAGATGGATGGCGGCCAGCACGCGGCCGATGTCGCGATCCCGGACCGCGGCGATCCAGCCGGAAGAATCGCCGCAGCCGCGTTCGACCCATGAGCGGATGACGGTGGCGGCCAGCACATCGGCCAGCCGCGCCAGGATGCCGCCGGAACCGACGCGCTCCATCGTCACTTCGCGCGCCATGGCCTCCAGCAGATGCGGAATGCCCGGCTCATAGGCTTCCGGCTCATGCGAGCGCATCACGTCCGGCATCATGCCGAGCAGCGGATGCAGGCCATCGAGGTTGAAGTACATCGCGGCGCAGAACAGCAGCGTTCCCGGCTGGCAATTCTTGTCGCACATCTCGGCGTTCGACGTGCAATAGACGTCCTTGCAGACTTCCTCGAGCTCATAGCCATGGATCGGCCAGGCCTTCGCACCGGGTTCGCTGGCGAGCACATGGGCTTCGCCGCGCGGTAAGAGCACCGCATCGCCGGCATTGAGTTCAACCCACTCGCCGGAGGGCTGCTTCAGCCAGCAGCCCTTGCGGCCGATGAAATGGAACCGCGCCCCGGGCTGAGCCGGAAACTGGATGCCCCAGGGCTCCTTCATTTCGCAACGGCCGTATTCGACGCCATCGAGGCGCAGCCCGCGCAATATGTCCGTCAACGGGTCACCCGTGATCGGAATTTTGGACGAATGGCTAGACATAATGGGGTTTCTAGCATGGAAACTCCAAGTGGTCACTCCCTATGTTGCACTGCAGCCAAATGTTGCGCCGCAAACAAATCGCAGACCGGCCCAAAGCCAGGCCCTGACCGCACGGCATGGAACGGGTGGAAGCCTCGGGCGGTCATTCCCTATGTGGCGCTGCAAACAGATCGGAGACTGACCATGGCCGAACCCGCGACTGATGTCATCGACGCCGCACTTCTGAACCCCGCAGACAATGATGAACGAACAGAACCGGCATGGGGCGCGGTGGTTTCACTGGCGCTTGGCGTTTTCGGTCTCGTCACCGCCGAATTCCTGCCCGCCAGCCTGCTGACGCCGATGGCGTGTGACCTCGGCGTCACCGAAGGTGTCGCGGGGCAAGCGGTGACCGCAACCGCCATCGTCGGCGCCATTGCCGCGCCCACCATGGCCATCATCACAAGGCGCATGGACCGCAGGCTGGTGATGTGGATGCTGACGGCGTTCCTCATCCTGTCCAACCTTCTCGCCACCTTTGCCGCATCGCTGCCCGTGCTTCTGCTGGCCCGCGTCGTGCTCGGCGTGGCGCTGGGCGGCTTCTGGGCGATGTCGGCGGCCATGGCGCTGCGGCTGGTGCCGATGCGGCTGATGCCGCGCGCCATGTCGATCATCCTGACCGGTGTTTCGCTGGCCACGGTCACCGCCGCCCCGGTCGGTGCCTATGTCGGCGACATCTGGGGATGGCGCACGGCGTTCATGATCGCGACCATCGTCGGCGCCCTGGCGCTGCTTGTGCAATTGGCCACCATTCCGAAGCTGCCGCCGGTGGGTGTCGCGAGCTTCCGCACCTTGCTCGAGGTGCTGGAGCGGCCGTCGATCCGGGTCGCCTTGCTGGTCGTGCTGCTGGTTGCATCCGGGCACTTTGCCGGCTTCACCTATGTACGCCCCTTCCTCGAAAAAGTACCGGTGCTGCACATCGAGACGATCTCGCTGGTGCTGCTTGCCTATGGCATTGGCGGTTTCTTCGGCAATATCGCTGGCGGCTTCCTGGCGGAGCGCAACCTCAAGATAGCCGTGGCGCTGGCGCCCCTGCTGATCGCCCTGGCAGCTGCGTCGATGCTGATCCTTGGCGCCTCGCCGACGATCGCCGCGGCCGCCGTTGCCGCCTGGGGCTTTGCCTTCGGCGCGGTGCCGGTCGGGCTGCAGAGCTGGCTGGTGCGGGCAGCGCCTGACCAGGCCGAAAGCGCCGGCGGACTGATGGTGGCGACCTTCCAGGTGGCGATTGCGCTGGGCGCCGTCTTCGGCGGCCTGCTGGTCGACCATGCCGGCGTGGCCAGCGCCTTCGCCTATTGCGGCGTCGCAACGCTGCTGGCGGCCATCGTGGTGTTCCTACGCGGCCCGAAGCAGGCCGAATAGTCCCTTATCCCAACCTATCCAGCGGCCCGGGAACCATCATGGTTTTCGGGCCGCTGTCGTGATGGTGGCAACGAAGCGGTTGAGACTGTCTTCGACATAGACGGCGACTTCGATCGTCGGATCGAAACTCCACCACAGCAAAGACCCCTGCCAATGCGACGCCATCAGCAGGCCGATATCCTGCGGCGGGCCGGGCGTTCCGGTAAAGCAAGCCGCGAGTGCATTGCACAGGGCTGTCTTCCAGGCCGCACCGCGCGTCCTGAGCATGGGGTCACGCAAATCCTCGCGCAAGACGAGGAGGCCCTCGGCATAGGATTCGATGCCGCCATAGCCTTGCGACAGTGCCACCAGCAATTCGATCGCGCCGGCCGGAGTTTTGGGAATGGTGGCCGCCAGCGTCCCGGTCTTTTCGTCAAGACCATCCCAGGCATGCAGCAAGGTGCGCTGCTTCAACCGCGCCTTGTTCCCAAAGCGCTGCACCAGGGTCGCACCGGAGAGACCACAGGCTTTGGCCAGGCGCTCGAAGGTGAGCGCTTCCGGGCCATGCTCGTGGATCAATCGCAATGCGGCTTCCAGCACCTGCTCGTCGGATTGGGTTTTGGGCCGGGTCATCTTGACATCCTGATATAACTGAATGATCATTTATATATGATGTGAGAGGCGCAGGCCAGCTCGGGTTTCATCGATGGTGCCGTTCTTGGGAGAGTTCAATGACGTTGCAAGGAAAAGTTGCCCTGGTCGCCGGCGGCACGCGAGGTGCCGGACGCGGCATAGCGGTCGAGCTCGGCGCCGCCGGCGCCACGGTCTATGTCACGGGACGGAGCACGCGTGCCCAGCAATCCGAATATGCGCGGCCCGAAACAACAGAGGAGACGGCGGAACTGGTCAACGCGAACGGCGGCAAGGGCATCGCCGTGCAGGTCGATCATCTTGTGGCCGAGGATGTGCGCAGGCTGGTCGAGCGCATCCGCACCGAACAGGGCCGTCTCGACATACTGGTCAACGACATCTGGGGCGGTGAAACGCTGTTCGAATGGGACAAGCCAGTCTGGGAGCACAATCTGGACAATGGCTTGCGCATGCTGCGCCTAGCCATCGACACGCATCTGATCACCGCCCACCATGCGCTGCCCCTCATGATCGAGCGGCCGGGCGGACTGCTGGTGGAAGTCACCGACGGCACGGCCGAATACAATGCCGGGCACTACCGCCTGTCGCCGTTCTACGACCTTGCCAAGGTCGCGGTGAACCGTATGGCCTGGGCTCATGCCAAGGATCTCGCGAAACACGGTGCTACCTCCGTCTCTTTGACGCCAGGTTGGCTGCGGTCGGAGATGATGCTGGAGGCCTTTGGAGTACGCGAGGAGAATTGGCGCGATGCCACGGCAAAAGTGCCGCATTTCATTATTTCGGAGACGCCGCGCTTTATCGGCCGTGCCGTTACCGCTTTGGCTGCCGATCCGGATCGTTCGCGCTGGAACGGGCAGTCGCTGTCCAGCGGCGGGCTGGCACAGGTCTATGGCTTTACCGATCTCGACGGTTCGCGGCCCGATGCCTGGCGCTATGTGCCGGAGGTCCAGGACGCCGGCAAGCCCGCCGACGCAACGGGTTACCGGTAAGGCAATCAGACCGAGCGCCCGTCGAAATCGAAGACCGACAGGGTGGACGGGTCGAGATCGGCGACGCAGTTGAGGTTGATATAGGCGCTGCGTTCGCCGCCTTCGCGGACATCCTCGGCGAAAGGGTGGATGCCGCAGGTGCGGCAGAAGCGGTGCGCCATCGCGTGATTGCCGAATGAATAGGTGCCCAGATCATCGCCCCAGGCTAGGACCGTCAGGTCCTTATGCGGGATGGCACACAAGAGCGCGCCCTTGCGCGAACAGATCGAACAATTGCACCGGATGGCGCCGGCCAGTTCCGCCTTGAATTGGAAGGCGACCTTGCCGCAGTGGCAGCTGCCTTTGTACAGCATCAGCATCTTCCTATCGCTGGCAGGTGCAAAGGCACGCTGGCCGGGTTATCCCTTCCGCAAGCCAAACGGCTGCTTGCCTTAAAGACGCTCTACTTTGGCGGAGTCCGACATCGATATGCAATCAGTCCGCGATTATCTCGAAATCATCCTGTCACGCCTTGCCAATCGTGCGGCCGACGAGAAGGTCTTCACCAAGCTCTATGCCGAGGCCGCGCGGGCCGCGGCTGACGCCAGTGACGCCCGCAGCCGAGCCGGCGTGACGCTTGGACCACTCGACGGCACCATCGTCTCGATCAAGGATCTGTTCGATGTCGCCGGCGAGGCGACCGCGGCAGGCTCGCTGATGCGCAGGACAGCGGCACCCGCGTTGCGCGATGCGGCCATCGTCAGCCGGCTGCGGCAGGCCGGAGCGGTCATCATCGGCAAGACCAACATGACCGAATTCGCCTTCACCGCGATCGGCGACAACATGCATTACGGCACGCCAGGTAACGCCGTCGATGCCAGCCGTATCCCCGGCGGTTCGTCCTCGGGCGCCGGCGTCTCCGTCGGCGAGGGGACGAGCGACATATCGATCGGATCCGATACTGGTGGCTCGATCCGCATTCCGGCGGCGCTCAATGGTGTCGTCGGCTTCAAGCCCACGGCGCGGCGCGTGCCGCTGACCGGCGCCTACCCATTGTCCGCGACGCTGGATTCGATCGGGCCGCTGGGTCTGAGCGTTGCGGCGTGTGCGGTTGCCGATGCCGTCATGGCCGGCGAAGAACCGCCGCCGCTGCATCTGCCGCTCCCGCTTGCCGGGCTTCGTGTTGGTGTTCCGCGCGGCCTTCTTTTCGAAGACACCGAAAGCGACGTCGGCGTGGCCCTCGATCGCAGCCTTGCCGGGATCGAGCGGAAAGGGGCGCGGTTGGTGGACATATCGATCGACGACTTCATTGCCGACATGCGCGCAGCCACCAAGCGTGGCTCGATCGCTGCCATGGAAGGCGCCGAGATGCATGCCGACTGGCTGGCGACCGGGGCATCTGTGCCGGTCGACCCGCATGTCAGCGGGCCTTTGTCGCGGGCGGCGATGCTGCCGGCGCCGGTCTATATCAGGGCCTTGCGCCGCCGCGGGGCGCTCGTCGCCGCCATGGACGAACGGCTGACATCGGTTGATGTGCTGGCGCTGCCGACCACGCCGGTGACGGCGCCGACCATTGGTTCGATGGCCGAGGATGCCGAACTGCGCGATCATGTCGAAGGTCTGCTGCTGCGCAACACGCAGGTTGCCAACCAGTTCGACCTCTGCGCGATCTCGCTGCCGATGCCCGGCATGCTGCTCCCGGCCGGGCTGATGCTGGTGGCGCGCAATGGGCATGACCGGCATCTGCTGCGGATTGCCGCCGAGGTGGAGAGGCTGCTGGCCGGCTGATCGGCGATTGGCGGATCAGGGCGACGAACAGTGCTTGCGTTCGCTGTCCTTGGCGGTGCGCACGATGCGGGTCGCGACCAGCCAGGGCAGGCTGTAATCCTTGCCGGTGATGGTCTGGGTGCGCTGCTCGATCGAACCCCTGACGACAATTTTCCCGCTGTACAGCACGTCGGACTGATCCGTTATCGCCTTGTCGGCCTGCGGCAGCCCGCTGGCGTCGATCGACACACCCTTGATGATCGCGCCGGTGGCAAGATCGAGCGCGCTGTTTGACGGGCAGGGTGCCTTGAAGCAGCGCAGCCCATTGTCGCAATAGACATAGCTGCTCTCGGCCGCGGCGAATGCCGGCAATGTGCAGATGGACGAGGCTGCGGCAATCAAAAATGCGAGGCGAAGACCGGACATGGCCGCACCGTCGCGGAGAATTGGGGCGAAACCGCGATTGTTATAGGTCGAGCGGAAACCGTCGCCGATAGTGATCGACCACTTCTGGATTGCGCAGATTGACCGGCAGCTTGCCCGCCAGCACCAGCAAGGCTTCGCCCGCCGCGCCGACGCCCATGCGCATCATCGATTCCTCGGTAATGCCTGCCATGTGCGGGGTGACGATGACGTTGTCGAAGCTGAAATAGGGATGATTGGACGGCAGCGGCTGCGTCGAAAACACGTCGAGTGCTGCACCGCCGATGCGGCGTTCCCGCAAGGCCTCGATCAGGGCGTCGTCATCGACCACCGGCCCGCGCGACACGTTGATCAAAAGCGCAGTGGGTTTCATGCGGGCGATGCGCTCGCGGCTGATCAGGCCGCGCGTCTCCGGCGTCAGCGGGCAGCAGAGCACGATGATGTCGCTCTGCTCGACCAGCGCGTCGATGGAGAGGAAACCGACTTTTTCGGGCGCCGGCTGCATGCTGCGCGTTGTCGCCACCACTTTCAGGTCGAAGCCATGCGCCGCTATATGGCCGACGGCCTGGCCGACGGCGCCGAGGCCGACAATGCCGATGGTTTTGCCGGCAAGCTCGATGTTGGAATTGGCGTGTTCGCGGCCGGCGAGCCAGCCTTTGGCGCGCAGGTCGCGGTCGACCCTGCGGAATTGCCGCAGCAGCGCAAGTGCGGTGAACATGACATGTTCCGCCACCGAGCGCGCATTGACCGCCGGCACGTTGGCTACCAGCACGCCGGCGGCGGCGGCCGCATCCATCGGGATCATGTCGAGCCCTGCGCCATGGCGGATGGCGGCTCTCAGCTTCCAGGCGCCCTCGAACAGGGCCGGCGGCAGTGGCGCGCGCACGATGACGATGTCGGCGTCCTTGGCCTCCTTAGCCAAAGTGGCGGGATCGAGCGCCGAAGCGATCACAAGCTGGCCGGCGCCGGCGAGCCTGGCCGAAGCACGTGGGTGCAGCGGATGGGTCGACAGGATCTTGGGCACGGTCTGGGCCACGCTCAGGCCTTTTCGAGTACGGCGCTCGCGGGCGCAACCGCCTTGCCGCCCTCGATCAGGCCCTTCCAGTAGCTCTCCGCGCCTTGCAAATGGGCGCTCATCAACGCTTGGGCGAGATTGCCATCACGGCGCAGCAGCGCCTCGTAGATCTGCACATGCTCGGCATGCGAACGCACGCTGCGTTCAGGGTCGTTGAAGTAGATCGGCAGGCGCTGTTCGCCCATCAGATAGTAGACGCTGCAGATGTTGTGGAAGACGCTGTTCTTGGTGGCGCGCACGATCTCCAGGTGGAATTCGCGGTCCTCCTTGGCCAGACCTTCGCCGGCGGCGATGCGCTCCTCGGAAGCCTTGAGGATTTCGCGCAGCCGTTCGAAATTCTCCTCGGTGGCACGCGAGCAGGCAAGCTCGGCGGCCTTGATCTCGTGGATCTTGCGCAATTCGACCGTCTCGTAAATCTGCAAGGGATCGAGCGGCAGGCCGGCGCGCGCGAACAGCGCCAGCGCCTCGACGCTCGCCTGCTTGGTGTCGATGTAAATGCCGGACTTGGCGCGGCGCTCGACGATGCGCATCGCTTCCAGGATGGCCAGCGCCTCGCGGATCTGGCCGCGGCTGACAGCGAAATGCTCCGCCAGTTCACGCTCCGACGGCGTGCGGCCGGTCTCGCTGTCCGAGTGGGAGAACAGATAGGCTGCGAGTTCCGCGAGAAGGTTCTTTTCTTTCATCGTCAATTGCGTTGCGCGTGCGCCTCCAGGAATCGCTCTGAAACGGTGAACCCCAATCCGGGCTTTTCCGGGATCGCTATCATACCGTCCCTAGCTTCGACAGTCTCTTCGATCAGATCGTGGATCATCGGGTTGGCGCCAAGCGAATATTCGACGGTGAAACTCGATGGCGAGGCGGCGCAGACATGCAAGCCGGCGAAGAAGCAGGGGGCGCCGGCCCACAGATGCGGCGCGAAGCGCAGGTTGAAGGCACTGGCGATGGTGCCGATCTTCATCGCCTCGCTGATGCCGCCGCAAAAGGCGGGATCGGGCTGGAAGATGTCGGCGGCCTTGAGCATTGCGAGGTCGCGGAAAGCATAGCGCGTCGCCTCGCTTTCGCCGGTGGCGATCGGCACCGCACCGGAGGCGCGCACTTCCGCCATGCCCGGCTTGTCGTCGGCGATCACGGGTTCCTCGAACCAGGCGAGATCGAGGTCGTTGACGAGATGGATGAAGCGTTTGGCTTCGGCAACCGTATAGGTGCCGTGAGCGTCGACCATCAGCTCGACATCGGGGCCGAGCGCCTGGCGCGCGGCACGGACACGGGCAGCGGAAATGTGTGCTGCGCCATCCATGGCGCCGACCCGCATCTTCAGCGCCTTGAAGCCGCCCCGGGCGATGTAGGATTTCAACTGCTCGCCGATGGCATCGGCGGAGGCCCAGCCGCCCGAGGCATAGGCCTGCATGCGATCGACCTTGCGGCCGCCGAGCAGTCGCCAGACCGGCTGGCCGAGCGACTTGCCGAGGATATCCCAGAGCGCGATGTCGACAGCGCTGATGGCGGCGATGCTCATGCCCCGCCGCGCCAGTTGCGGCATGGCGTGGCCGGCGCGCGCGGCGCTGTCGTGGCGCACGCCATTGTAGAGCATCTCCCAAATGATGCCGATATCGGCCGGATCACGGCCGATCAACTGCGGCCCGACCTCATGGTTCAGCATATGGACAAGGGCGCCGTAGCTGCCGGCGCTGCCGGCGGCGTTCTTGCCTTCGCCCCAGCCGATGAGCCCGTCATCGGTTTCGATGCGCAGGATGGCGGCGTCGAAGGTCGTCACCTGGCCGAAGTCGCTGCGGTGCTGCCGCGCGGCTTCGATCGGGATGCGGACCCACCAGGCTTGGACGGTCTTGATGCGCATATTCTTCCCCGGCCCTGCCGCCGGTCAGGGCGGAAAGGCGAATTTCCCAACAGACGTCGACTACTTGATCAGCGGCAGCAGCGTTTCGGCGGTGATGCGCATCTGGTCGGTGTAGAATTTTTCGGTGAGCACACTGGAGCCGTGGTCCTGGATGAACTTCAGCTGCTCAGGCGAGATATCGACCGGATGGCGCTCGACCATGTCGGGATAGGGCGCTGCCGGCGTGCGGTCGACCGGGGCGACGAACTCGTTGGTCAATGCACCGTCGTAGCCGACTTCCTTCAAGGTGGCGACGATCCTGGGCCAGTCGATCTGGCCGAGGCCGGCGGCGAAGCGGTTGTTGTCGGCGACATGGAAGTCGAACAGGCGCTTTCCGACCTGACGGATGGCGTCATGGACGTTAAATTCCTCCATATGGATGTGGTAGGCGTCGAGGCAGACGCCGCATTCGGGGCTGACCGCGTCGGCCAGCGCCAGCGCCTGGGCGCCGCGATTGAACAGGTAGGTTTCGAAGCGGTTGAGCGGCTCGACGGCGATCTTGACGCCGACCTTCTTGGCGTGGGTGAAGCACTCGCGGGTCGCGTCGACCACCCACTTCCATTCCTCCTCCTCGGTACCGTCCGGCACCACCTTGCCGACGGTCGCGGGGACAAGCGTGATGATCTCGCCGTCAAGCTCGCTGACCATGGTCAGCACGTCCTTGACGTACTGCACCGAGCGCTCGCGCTGGCCCTGGTTCTTGGCGGCAAGGTTGCGTTCGCCCAGCATCAAGGTCACCGCGCCCCAGCAACGGATGCCATGCTCCTTCAAGAGTGCCCGCGTCTCCTTGGTCTTGTACTGGTCGGGCTCACCGGAAATCTCGATCGACTCATAGCCGAACTTCTTGATGCGCTTGAGCGTCGTCTCCAACGGCTCCGCACGCATCCAGTTGTGCGTCGAAAGATGCATGGTCTGTCCTTCCCAAATTCGTCCGTATGGTTTGCCTGCGACATGCATCGCCGAAAGGCGACGCAAGGGTTCCTCCCCAAGGCATCCCCAGCCTTTTCTTGCAAACTGGTTCGACCAATTGGGCCCGAAGCGAGGTCTACAGCAAATTGCCTGGAACGGCAAGAAGCGCGGAGGCGCAACTTTTTGTGCGAATTACTCCATTGATTGTATTGCGATATATGCCGATACTTCAGATGTGCCGAGGGCTTTGCCGGTGCATTGTCAGACTTGACCAAATTTCGCTATTTGGTATTACCAGAATGGCAGTGCCTGCAAAGCGCCCGGTGCGAAAAGACCAAAATGGCTGGCCCTGCTTCCAATCGGCGCTATGCTTGGTCGCGACACAATGAGGGAGGATGCCGATGCCGACGACAATGAAGGGCCCTGGACTGTTTCTGGCGCAGTTCGCGGGTGACGCAGCGCCATTCAATTCGCTGGCCTCGATCACCAAATGGGCCGCCGGTCTCGGCTACAAAGGCGTGCAGATCCCGACCTGGGACGCGCGCCTGTTCGATCTCAAGAAAGCGGCCTCTTCCAAGGCCTATTGCGACGAGGTGAAGGGCATCTGTGCCGATGCCGGCGTCGAGATCACTGAATTGTCGACGCATCTGCAGGGGCAGTTGGTGGCGGTGCACCCGGCCTATGACGCCCAGATGGACGGTTTCGCGCCGCCCTCGGTCCACAACAATCCGAAGGCGCGGCAGAAATGGGCGGTCGAACAGATGAAGTTCGGCGCCAAGGCATCGCGCAATCTCGGACTGAACGCTTCGGTGTCGTTCACCGGCTCGCTGGCTTTCCCTTACCTCTATCCCTTCCCGCAGCGGCCGGCCGGACTGATCGAGGAGGCCTTTGGCGAACTCGGCAAACGCTGGAAGCCGATCCTCGATGTCTATGAGGACAATGGCGTCGATGTCGGCTACGAAATTCACCCCTCCGAGGACGTGTTCGACGGCGCGACCTTCGAGATGTTCCTTGATGCAGTCGGCCGCCACAAGCGCTGCAACATCAACTACGACCCGTCGCACTTCCTGCTGCAGCAGCTCGACTATCTCGAATTCATCGACATCTATCACGAGCGCATCAAGGCGTTCCACGTCAAGGACGCCGAGTTCAATCCGACCGGTCGGCAAGGCGTCTATTCCGGCTATCAGAGCTGGACCAACCGCGCCGGCCGCTTCCGCTCGCTCGGCGACGGGCAGGTGGATTTCGGCGGCATCTTCTCCAAGCTGACGCAGTACAATTATGATTCCTGGGCGGTGCTGGAATGGGAGTGCTGCCTGAAGCATCCCGAAGACGGCGCGGCCGAAGGCGCGCCTTTCATCCAGCATCACATCATCCGCGTGACGGAAAGGGCATTCGACGATTTTGCCAGCGGCACCACGGACAAGAAGCTGCTGCGCGCCATGATGGGTATCTAGCGCTACTTTCCCTCCCCCTTGAGGGGAGGGTGGCCCGAAGGGCCGGGTGAGTCGGTTCAGGCCGAGCTCCACCTCTACGACCCCACCCGATCCGCTGCGCGGATCGACCTCCTTCAAAGGGAGGTGAGCAACAGCCAGGAGAAAAAACATGGTCGGCGCATCGAAGTCGGAAACGGGAGGCGGCCCGATCCGCTATGGCATGGTCGGCGGCGGGCAAGGCGCCTTCATCGGTGCGGTGCACCGCATCGCGGCGCGTCTGGACAATGAGTTCGTGCTGGTGGCTGGTGCGCTATCGGCGAACCCCGAGCGCGCCAAGGCCTCGGCCGCCGAACTCGGGCTCGATCCGGACCGCAGCTACGCTTCTTATGCCGAGATGGCCAAGGCCGAAGCTAAGCGCCCTGACGGCATCGAGGCGGTGGCCATCGTCACGCCCAACAATGTCCACGTGCCGGCTGCCAAGGCCTTCCTCGAGGCCGGCATCCACGTGATCTGCGACAAACCGTTGGCAACGACACTGGCCGAGGCGAAAAGGCTCGCCGCGGTCGTCGAGAAAACCGGCAAGGTGTTCGTGCTCACCCACAATTACACCGCCTATCCGATGGTGCGGCAGGCGCGCGAAATGGTGGCCAAGGGCGTGCTCGGCGACATCCGCATCGTGCAATCGGAATATCCGCAGGACTGGCTGACCGAGGATCTCGCCGCCACCGGCCAGAAGCAGGCCTCATGGCGCGGCGATCCCAAGCAGGCGGGCGCCGGCGGCGCGCTGGGCGACATCGGCACCCATGCCTACAATCTCGCCCGCTTCGTTTCGGGGCTGGAGCTGGATTCGCTGTCGGCCGACCTCGATGCCTTCGTGCCGGGCCGGCTGCTCGACGACAATGTCAACGTCATGCTGCGCTTCAAGCCCACCGGCAAGACGCATCCGGCCAAGGGCATGATCTGGGCCAGCCAGGTGGCGCCCGGGCATGAGAACGGGCTGAAGCTGCGCATCTATGGCTCGAAGGGCGGGCTGGAATGGGTGCAGGCTGATCCGAACTATCTCTGGTACACGCCGTTCGGCCAACCCAAGCAGCTGATCACCCGCAACGGCGCCGGGGCGTTGCCGGTGGCGGGCCGCGTCAGCCGCGTGCCATCTGGCCACCCGGAAGGCTATCTCGAAGGTTTCGCCAACATCTACCAGGAGGCTGCACGCGCCATCCGCGCGGCGCGCAAGAAGGGTGGCAAGCCGGCAAAGGATGTCGTCTTCCCGACCATCCACGACGGCGTCGAAGGCATGGCCTTCATTGAGGCCTGCGTGAAGTCGTCGAAGAAGAATGGAGCGTGGACGAAACTGTAGTTGCGCGCGCCTCCCCCTCACCCGGATTGCCAGCCGAATTGCAAAGGGCAATTCGGGGCAATCCGACCTCTCCCCGAGGGGAGGAGGTGCCGGCGCCGACGCTAAATCTCTTCTCCCCTCGGGGAGAAGGTGGCCGCGGAGCGGCTGGATGAGGGGGAGTTTGCGCGAAGCTGGCGGGGACAGCCAGAACGCGCCATCAAATGGGGGAGGGGCGTCGATGAAAATCGGCATGTGCATGTTCTTGTGGACCACCAGCGTCTCGAAAAAACACGAGCCGCTGCTTCGCGACATCAAGGCGACGGGTTTCGACGGCGTCGAAATACCGATCTTCGCCGGCACGCCGGATGATTATAAAAAGCTCGGCGGCCTGCTCGACCGCATCGGGCTGGAGCGCACTGCGGTTTCGGCGATGGGCGATCCCTCGATGAACCTGATCTCGCCGGATGCCGCGACCCGCAAGGCGGGTATCGAGTACATGAAATGGGCTGTTGATTGCGCCGATGCGCTTGGCGCCAGGACGCTCAGCGGGCCGCTGCACTCGACGCTCGGCGCCTTCTCCGGCAGCGGACCGACACCCGCCGAGAAGAACCGTTCCCTTGCCTCGCAGCGCGCCATCGGCGACCATGCCGGCAAGCGGAACGTCACGATTGGCCTGGAGGCGCTGAACCGCTTCGAATGTTATCTCTTCAACACGATGGCCGACCTGTCGGAGCACATCGACGCCATCGGCAGGCCGCACATCAAGGCGATGTACGACACCTTTCACGCCAATATCGAGGAGGCCGACCCGATCGGCGCCTATACGAAACACCGCAGGAATGTCGTGCACATCCACATATCGGAGAACGATCGCGGCGTGCCGGGGCGCGGCAACATCCCATGGAAAGAGACGTTCGCGGCGATCCGCAAGAGCGGTTATGACGACTGGCTGACGATCGAGTCGTTTGGCCGGTCGCTGAAGGACCTTGCGGCGGCAACCAAGGTGTGGCGCGATTTCGCGGAAACGCCGGAAGCTGTGTATCGGGATGGGTACAAGCATATCAGGAATGGATGGAGGAAGGCGGCTTAGCGCCCTGGGGTGACGCAAAGAAGACTGCGTCGGCGACCCTTGGCGCGAGGCGAGCCAATGTTGCGCCTTGTCCATTTTCTATTTGCGTTCGCGGCGATTGCCGAGTGGTTCCCCCACTCCGTCTCGGCTTTGCCGAGCCACCTCTCCCCCCTCCGGAGGGAGAGGAAAGGGAGCCTGGTGGCTCGAAGCCTCGGCCTAGAAGGACAGGTGTCGGCTCGGACAGCCTGGCGCCTTTCCTCTCCCCCGTCGATCGGGGGAGAGGGGTCGAACCATGGCGCGGCACTATGCGATGCCCGCGCCTGTGGGTCACAAGGTTAACCGTGCTCGGCCTGCAGCCTGTTGTAGTCGTGGATCGTCCGGCTCAGCCGGCGGCGCAGGAAGTTGGAGATGTTGTCGAAGATGAAGACGACCAGCAGGATCAGCAGCACCATGTAGAAGACGTTGGCCCAGTTGGAGTTGGTGCGCATCGCTTCCCACAATTTCAGGCCGATGCCGCCGGCGCCGACGGCGCCGATGATGGTGGCGCCCCTGGTGTTGGATTCCCACTGGTAGAGCGTCTGGCTGATGAAGACCGGTATCACTTCCGGCATGACGCCGTAACGCTGCACCAGGAGGCCGTTGGCGCCGGTCGACAACACACCTTCGCGCGGCTTGTCGTCGATGTTCTCCAGCGCCTCGGAGTAGGTTTTGCCGAGCGTGCCGATCTCGGTGAAGAAGATCGCGGCACTGCCCGCCAGCGGACCGGGGCCGAAGGCGCGGGTGAAGAACAGCGCCCAGATCAGCATGTCGACCGAGCGCATGAAGTCGAAGAAGCGTTTCAGCACCTGGCTGACCACGCCGCTCGGCGTGATGTTGCGGGCGGCGAAGAAGGCAAGCGGGAAGGCGACGATACCGCCGAGCAGCGTGCCCAGGAACGCCATGACGATGGTCTGCAAAAGCTTCGTCCAGACGTCGCCGTGCTGCCACTGGGCGTTGTTCCAGATGTTGTCGCCGGCCAGCGCCAGGTTCGAGGTGCCCGGCTTCAACTCAGGACCGGACACGATCAGCGAGACCACTTCTCCGGCCGATTTGCCGAAGAAAGGCGAGCGTGTGTCGAAGACGAAATTCGCCCAGCCGAGGAAGCGCTTGCGCACCTTGACGCGGTCGACGGTGACGCGCACCTCGCCGACGAAGCCCATCTTGGCGACCACCTCGTCGTCATGCGCGGTGATCCAGTCCGGCACCGGGCCTGATATCACCGGCTTGCCGCTGGTCAGCGCAACCGGCACGGTCTCGCCATTGGCCACGATCGTTGCCCGCGCCTTGTCGAAGGTGACGGATTTCGCCGGGCCGTCGATCAGCACGGTGAAGGTGCCGTCCGGGTTCTTGATCACCCAGTCGGGGTTGGGGTTTTCGCCAAGCGCGGAAAAGCGCGGGTATTTTGGCGTGATCTCCGGCTGGTCGAGGCGGAACTCGGGCTGTAGATCGTAGCTGATCCATTGTGTGAGGAAGAGCGGCAGACGCTCCCAGTGCGATTCCCGCAGCACTTGCGGCAGGCTGAAGAACCACAGGACATAGATGAGGTACGTCAGGATGCCGACGAACAGGAAGAGCGGCGCGAAGCGCTTGTACAGCGGCCGCCGGAACACCTGGGGGTAACGTTCCTCGATCGACAGTATCTCCTCGGCGGTCATGGTCGCCATGGTTCACGCTCCCATCATAAAGGCCTCCTCGCCGACCAGCTTGCGGCGCAGCCAGGCGGAGAACTGGTCGATGATGAAGATGGTCGTGAACAGGAGCAGCACCAGCGCCAGTGTCTTGGCGCCGAAGCCGCGCGAGATGGAGAGCTTCAACTCCTCGCCGATGCCACCGCCGCCAACGGCGCCGATGATGGTCGAGGCGCGGACATTGATCTCGACGCGCAGCAGTGTGTAGGACATGAAGTTCGGCAGCACCTGCGGCAGGTCGGCGAAGCGCACGCGCTCGAACCAGTTGGCTCCGACCGCGCGCAAGCCTTCCTCGGCACGCATGTCGATGTTTTCGTTGATCTCGTAGAACAGCTTGCCGAGCGCGCCGATCGAGTGCAGGCCGATGGCGATGATGGCGGCGATCGGGCCGATCGAGACGATGGCCGCGAACAGGCCGGCAATGACGATCTCCGGAAAAGCGCGCAGCAGTTCCATGAAGCGCTTGACGATGAGCCGCAGCACCGGGTGCGGCGTCAGGTTGCGCGCCGCGATGAAGGAAAACGGCACCGCGAAGATGAAGCCGATGAAGGTCGACACCAAGGCGACATTGACCGTGGTGATCATCAGCTCGAAATATTCGGGGACGTAGAATCCGCCCCAGACATAGATGCGGCCGATCGGGAAGTTGAATTCCTGCGTGCCGGTGTCATGCGGCGAGGCAACGTCGAACAGCGCCCGCCAGACATCGTTCCAGTCCTTGGGGATGAGCCAGCTCAGGAAATCGAGAATATGCGGCAGCCGGTCGAAGAAGTGGCCGGCATTGGCCTCGTCGGCGAACCACATGCTGGCGAACATCGCGGCGAGCAACAGGCCGACGCCAAGCACTGTGTAGAACCGGCGCAGCGACGTCTGGCGTCGCCAGGCATCGGCCATCTGGTGGGTGGCGCCAGAAGAGGCTGTCAATGAGGGGGCTGTCACGGAAAGGGTCATGATCGGAGATGCAAAAAGGGCGGTGTTTTCAGACACCGCCCTTTCCGATTTCGCCGTTAGCCGCCGATGGCTGCCTTACGGGCTTCGACGATGACGCTGTAGAAGTCCGGCTTCACGGGAACGTAGCCGGTAAAATCGCCACCTTCGACGCCTTCGAAGCAGGCCTTGTCCTTCTTCGACAGCTGCGTGAAGAAGTTGGCAAGCTTGGCGGTCATGTCGTCGCCGAGCGCGGTTCGCACGACCAGCGGGCCGTTCGGAATCAGGCCCGAGCGCCAGACTTCGACGAAGTCGTTGGGGTCGACGGCGCCCTTGGCGACTTCCTTGTGAAAGGTGCCGGAGGTGTAGCCGTTCTTGAAGTCGCCGATGCCGGAGGAATCATCCACCGCGACGTCGACCTTGCCGTCGCGCACGGCCAGGACGTTGTTCTCATGGCCGCCATTGAACTGCGTCGAAGCGAAGAAGGCTTCGTTCGAGGCGCCGGTGGTCTTCGGAATCTGCGTCAGCGGGATCAGGTAGCCGGAGGTCGAATCCGGGTCGGCATAGCCGAGCTTCTTGCCCTTGGCCGACTTGATGTCGGTGATGCCGGAGGATTTGAGCGCCAGGCCGATCGAATAGTAGCCGGTCGCGCCATCGGTCTGCTGGGTGGTGAGGATCGGGGTGACCGCCTTCGGGTCCTTGATGTAGACGCTGGCATAGCCGGAGGCGCCGAGTTCGGCGAAGTCGAGCGTGCCGCCGAGCAAGCCCTGGATGACGCCGTCATAGTCGGCGGCGGGGAACAGCGAGACCTTTTCGAAGCCGAATTCGGCCTTCAGATGGTCGGCCAGGCACTGGTAGTTGCGCAGCCGGTCGGTTTCGTTTTCACCGCCGAGGATGCCGACGCGGAATTCCTTCAGATCGGCGGCGTGGGCCATGCTGGTCGCCATGGCGAGCACCGAAACGGCGCTGAAAACCATCTTCCTGAACATTTGATGTCTCTCCTGTAAGTTCCGGCCCCGCGCCGGCAGCGTTTCTTGATCTTGACAATTGCCCTTGACGCGGGCGGTCGATCCGAGCCGCTCTTTCTTGAACTCAGTAACCCGGGAATGCAGGTTCGAGCGGTCCGGCGGATGCAGCGATCTTTTGCTTGAAGGCAACGCTGGTGGAGGTGATGGCCTCCGATATTTCGCCGCCATTGCTGTCGGCGCCGTAGACGAGGCGAACGGCTTCACGATTGAGCTCTTCGGGCGGGCCGTCGAAGACGACCTTGCCGGCGGCCATGCCGATGATTCGGTTGCAATAGGCGCGCGCGGTATCCAGCGTATGCAGATTGGTGACGACGGTGATGCCTTCGCGCAGATTGATGTCTTGCAGCGAATCCATCACCACCTTGGCGTTGAGCGGGTCGAGCGAGGCGATCGGCTCGTCGGCGAGGATCACCTTGGGCTGCTGCATCAGGGCGCGGGCTATGGCGACGCGCTGCTGTTGTCCGCCGGACAAGGTGCCGGCGGGCTGAAGTGCGGTGCGGGCTATGTCGAGCCGCTCGAGCGCGGCGACGGCTTCGGCGCATTCGGCGCGCGAGAACATGCCGAGAAGGTTGGACAGGGTCGAACGGTGGTTCAGCTTGCCAAGCAGCACGTTGGTCAGCACGTCGAGGCGCGGGACCAGGTTGAACTGCTGGAAGATCATGGCGCAGTCGCGCTGCCAGCGCCGCAGCGGCGAGCCCCGCAACTGGGAAACCTCGGCGCCGTCAAAAAAAATCGACCCCTGGCTGGGGTCGACAAGACGGTTAATCATACGAAGAAGGGTCGATTTGCCAGCGCCCGAACGGCCGATGACGCCGACCATCTGACCCTGCGGGATCGAGATGTTGACGTCGCTGACAGCGGTGTTCTTGCCAAATCGTCGGCTGACACCGCGGATTTCGAGCGTGGCAGAGCTTGCTGACATAGGCAGGTTCCAGTCTGGACCTTATTGATCGTCAGGCATTCGCCTAGCGCAGCCACATGAACCTGCCGTGTCGCCAGCATGTCAGTTTTGTTACGCTCCACAGGCTTGGCGACCGGCGCCTTGCGGGCGATCAGCCGAGCACCAGCAATTCCTCGAAATGCTTCATGTCGCGGAAGGCGCAGAAGGCGGGCGCCTTGATTGCGATCACCGGTGCCTGCCTTGCGAAAAGCGCGAGGCAATCGTCGAACAGCGCCCCCCATGCCGCCGCCCGGTCATCCGCAAGACGCTTTATCTGGTAGGCAAAGGTTACATGGAAGACGTAACTATCATGATCAGGGTGCCGGTAGCCGAACGGCACCGCCAGCGCATCGCGCCATTGACGCATGATGCGCACATCTTCGTCCGTCGCGCCGACAACGGTAAGACCGGTCGGCACGACTTCGACGACCTTGATGTTGAACGGGCCGAAGCCCTCGAAACCATTCAGGCGCTCCAGATAGAGGCGGGTCATGGCGTCGATGCTGGTGTCGAGCGGCACGTCCTGCGGCCAGTACGGCAAGCGGCGGCGATATTCGATGATGCCCTGGAACAGCGTCATGTGCAGGCTGGAGACGGGCGTGAAGGCAAGCCGGTCGGCGTCGGGCATCGCCAGCATCTTGTCGCGCACCGCAAGCACCACGGCCTCGGACGGCGAACCGCTGACGAGATGGCTCACGACAGTGTTGCCAGGCTCGGTCAGGAAATTGCCTGAGGTGTCGTAGCGCGTGCCGAGATGCGCCGGCGGCATCGGATTGGAGCCGGCAAAGAATCCGGCGAGGGAGGGTCTGACGGTGTCGAGCATGGCGATCTCCTTGGGGGAGATGGCGTCCTGTCCGAGTCCTGTGTCAGGGATATGAAACAGGCTCCCCCATGACGATGATGTGAACTATCCGCCGTATTTCTCCAAAAATGCCTCGGCCGAAAGCTCGCGGAAATCGTCGAGGGACGCGCGCAGCCTGACGTGGTCCCAGTCCCACCAGGCAAGCGCCTGATAGCGTTCGGCGGTGCGGCGGTCGAAGCGTTCGCGGATCGGCTTTGCCGGCACGCCGGCGACGATGGTGTAGGGCGCGACATCCTTCGAGACGACGGCTCCCGCCCCAACCGCTGCGCCGTCGCCGACGGTGACGCCAGGCAGGACAGTCGAGCCGTGGCCGAGCCAGGTGTCGTGGCCGATGATGACGCGCTTGGCACGGCGCTGGGCGAAGAATTCGCTCTCATGCTCGGCGTCGTCCCAATAGTCCGAGGCGCGGTAGGTGAAGTGGTGCAGTGTCGGCCGCCATGTCGGGTGGTTGGTGGCGTTGAGGCGCACGCTTGCCGCGATGTTGGCGAATTTGCCGATCGTCGCGCACCAGACGGCGCAATCCTGCATCATGTAGGAATAGTCGCCGAGTTCGCTTTCCGAGACCCGGCTGCGGTCGGCTATCTCGGTCCAGCGGCCGAGCGTCGAATTGTGCACCTCCGCCGTCGGGTGGACCAGCGGCGTCTCCGACAATCTCCTGGTCATGCGGCGCGTTTTCCCGGAGCAAAAGCGGTGACGTCGATGATGCGGTCGGCCACCGCCTCGCGCACGTCATGGTCGTGGAAGATGCCGAGCAGGGCAACGCCCGCCGCCTTCTTGGCGGCGATGAGTTCGATCACCACGTCGCGATTGGTGGCGTCGAGCGAGGCGGTTGGCTCGTCGAGCAGCAGGATCGGGTGCTCGGTGATGAAGCCGCGCGCGATGTTGACGCGCTGCTGTTCGCCACCGGAGAAGGTCGCCGGCGGCAGAGCCCAGAGTTTTTCCGGCAGGTTAAGCTGCGCAAGCAGGGCGCGTGCCTTGCCTCTGGCGGTCTCGCGCTCCTCGCCGCGCTCGACCAGCGGTTCGGCGACGACGTCGAGCGCCGAGACGCGCGGCACGGTGCGCAGGAACTGGCTGACATAGCCGATCGTTTGCCGGCGAACGGCAAGCACGGTACGCGGGCTGGCGTGGGCGAGATCGATCAGTCCATCCTCGTGCCTGACGATGATCTGGCCCTCGTCGACGGCATAGTTGCCGTAGAGCATTTTCAGGATCGAGCTCTTGCCGGCGCCGGACGGGCCGCCGAGCACGGCGCATTCGCCCGCCTTGATCGAGAACGAAACACCAGCGACGACCGGCAGCTTGATGCCGTCGCGCAGATGCATGGTGAAGCTCTTGGCGACGTCGGAAACAACGAGGGGCGTCGGCATCAGGAGGTTCTCCAATTGTCGTTCGTTTGCGGGGCACCGCCCCCCTCTGCCTTGCCAGGCATCTCCCCCTCAAGGGGGGAGATCAGCAGCGTCTCTGCCTCGCTTTTTCTGCTACGTCGAAGTCTGGCGAAACCGGCAACGACAGCTAATCTCCCCCCTTGAGGGGGAGATGGCCGGCAGGCCAGAGGGGAGTGACTTGGCGCCATCATCACACCTGGAGGATCGAGGAAACGAGAAGCTGCGTATAGGGCGCGCGCGGGTCGTCGAGCACGCGGTCGGTGAGGCCGCTTTCGACGACGCGGCCGTCCTTCATCACCATCATGCGCTGGGACAGCAGGCGCGCCACGGCGAGATCGTGGGTGACGACGATGGCCGCGAGGCCGAGATCGGTGACCAGCCCGCGCAGCAGGTCGAGCAGGCGCGCCTGCACCGAGACGTCGAGGCCGCCGGTCGGCTCGTCCATGAACACCAGCCGCGGGCCGGTGACGAGGTTGCGGGCGATCTGCAGGCGCTGGCGCATGCCGCCGGAAAAGGCGCGGGGCTCGTCGTCGATGCGGTCCTGCTCGATCTCGACACGCGACAGCCAGTCGACGGCGGTGGCGCGGATCTTGCCATAGTGGCGGTCGCCGACCGCCATCAGCCGCTCGCCGACATTGGCGCCGGCCGATACCGTCATGCGCAGGCCGTCGGCCGGGTTCTGGTGGACAAAGCCCCAGTCGGTGCGCATCAGGAAGCGACGCTCGGCCTCGCTCATGCGGTAGAGCTCGCGGAACTGGCCGTCGCGCATGCGATAGCTGGCGGTGCCGGAGGAGGGTAAGAGCCGCGTCGACAGGCAGTTGAGGAGCGTCGTCTTGCCGGAGCCGGATTCGCCGACGACGGCCAGGACTTCGCCCGGCCACAGGTCGAAGGAGACGTTGTCGCAGCCGACGCGCGAGCCGTAGAATTTGGAGAGCGCCGAAACGCGCAGCAGCGGTTCGTCGGTCATTGTGCCGGCTCCATTTTTTCCGAGACAGAATGGGTTTCCGGGGCAGGATTGGTTTCGGGAGCAAGGTGGCCGCGATGGCCGTCGGCCCGCCGCTTCTCGCAATGGTCGGTGTCGGAGCAGACGAACATGTGGCCGCCATGATCGTCGAGGATGACCTCGTCGAGATAGACATTCTCGGCGGCGCACAGCGCGCAGGGCTGGTCGAAGGTCTGCACCTCGAACGGATGGTCCTCGAAGTCGAGGCTGACGACATCGGTGAAGGGCGGCACCGCATAGATACGCTTTTCGCGGCCGGCGCCGAACAGCTGCAAGGCCGGCGAGCGGTGCATCTTGGGATTGTCGAATTTCGGCGTCGGCGAGGGGTCCATCACATAGCGGCCCTCGACCTTGACCGGATAGGCATAGGTGGTGGCGATGCGGCCGTGCTTGGCGATGTCCTCGTAGAGCTTCACATGCATGAGGCCATACTCTTCCAGCGCATGCATCTTGCGCGTTTCGGTCTCGCGCGGCTCGAGGAAGCGCAGCGGTTCGGGGATCGGCACCTGATAGACCAGCACCTGGCCGGCGGTCAGCGGATGTTCGGGGATGCGGTGCCGGGTCTGGATGATGGTGGCGCTGGCGGTATCGGTGGTGACCGCGACATTGGCGACCTTCTTGAAGAAGGTCCGGATGGAGACGGCGTTGGTGGTGTCGTCGGCACCCTGGTCGATGACCTTCAGCACGTCGTCGGGGCCGATGATCGAGGCGGTGACCTGGACGCCGCCAGTGCCCCAGCCATAGGGCATCGGCATTTCGCGCGAGGCGAACGGCACCTGATAGCCGGGGATGGCGATGCCCTTGAGGATCGCGCGGCGGATCATCCGCTTGGTCTGTTCGTCGAGATAGGCGAAGTTGTAGGTGGCGATGTCGGTCATGGCGATCACATCCGCTTTGTGCTATTGAATTGGCGTCCAGGACGCGGAAACAGGGGCGAATTCAGATGAACTCGACCGGATGGATGCATCTCGGAATTGTATTGCTGGTGTTCGCCGGCGTCGTTCTCTTTTTCCTTCGGCGCATGATCCTTCCCGCCTCGAAAGAGGGCCCTCACGGTGAGTCCATAGGCGTCGGCAATGGTGACTACTCCGGGTATGATAGCTATGGCGGTCATTCCCACGACGGTGGCGGCCATGGGGGCGGGCACTGAATTCATTGCACCGTCTCCAATCCCCTGGCGTAGCTCGACAGCCGCTCATTGAGCGTGCCGGTGTGCAGTTCGAACATGTGGTTGTCGTCGTCGTAGAAATAGATCGAACGGCCTTCACCCTCGACGCGCGGACGCGGCGGGCGCATGTCGAGGCCTAGTCTGCCGACGCGCTCGGCATAACGGTCGAAATCGGCGTCATCGATCTTGAAGGCGATGTGGTTGTAGCTGCGCTCCGGCAGCGCCTCGCCTTGCATGATGGCGATCCAGATGTCGCCGATCAGGAAGAATTTTTCGCGCGACAGCGAGAATTGCTCGCCGTCGCTGGCATAGATTTCGCGCGCTTCGAAAACTTCGGTCAGGATGGTGGTCATCCGGTCGAGGTCGCGGACGATGAAGGTCATGTGGGACAGGCCTTCGATCATTCGGCGGCCTCCCGCTTCTCGTCGACCTTCGCAGGGTTTTCGCGGGCCTCGTATTCGGCGCGCATGCGGCGCACGAGGTCGAGCTCGGCCTGGAAGTCGACATAGTGCGGCAGCTTCAGATGCTCGACGAAGCCGGTCGCCTGGACATTGTCGGAATGCGAGATGACGAACTCCTCGTCCTGGGCGGCGGCGACAATGTCCTCACCAAGTTCGGAGGCGCGCAGCGCCCGGTCGCACAGCGCCATGGCCATCGCCTTGCGCTCGCTTTGGCCGAAGACCAGGCCGTAGCCGCGGGTGAATTGTGGTGGTGCCTTGGCCGAGCCCTTGAACTGGTTGACCATCTGGCATTCGGTGACCCGCACCGTGCCCAGCGGTGCTGCGAAAGGCAGTTCGGGGACATCGAGTTCCAGCTCGACCTCGCCAATGCGGATCTCGCCGACAAAGGGATGGTTGCGGGCGTAGCCGCGCTGGGTGGAATAGCCGAGCGCCAGCAGGAAACCTTCATCGCCGCGCGACAACGCCTGCAGGCGGATGTCGCGCGCCATCGGGAATTCCAGCGGCTCGCGGGTGATGTCGCCGGGGACATGATCCCCAGGCATCTCGCCATCCGGTTCGATCAGGCCTTCGCGGGCGAGGATTGCCGAGACGCGCGGCATGGCCTGCGCTTCCGTTTCGCGCTGCAAGGGTTCGGCGACATCGGCGCCGGCGGCAAGCTCGGGATCGAGCAGCCGGTGCGTGTAGTCGAAAGTAGGCCCAAGCAGCTGGCCGCCGGGCAGGTCCTTGTAGGTTGCCGAGACACGCCGCTCGACCCGCATGGTGCCGGTGTCGATCGGCCTGGAATAGCCGAAGCGCGGCAGTGTGGTGCGATAGGCGCGCACCAGGAAGATCGCCTCGATCATGTCGCCGCGCGCCTGGACGATGGCGAGCGCGGCGAGTTCACGGTCATGGAGCGAGCCCTCGCTCATCACCCGGTCGACGCCGAGCGCCAGCTGCTCGACGATCTGGTCGAGGCGCAGCGCGGGCACCGAACGGTCGCCGCGCCGGCGGTCGGCGAGCAGGCGGTGGGCGTTGGCAATTGCGGCCTCGCCGCCTTTTACCGCGACATACATCTTACGCCTCCATCGTCTTGATGCGCGTCGTGCGCGGCAGGCAGGCTATGCCGCCCGATGTGGCGAGGATGATGTCGACGCCGCGCGGGAAGCGCTGGATATTCTGCTTCCACTGCTCGATGAAGTGACGCGGCATTTGCGCCGGCGCGATCGTGGCTCTGGCTTCGATGCCGGGGCCTTCGAGCAGGAGTGGAGCGCCTGAGGTGAGGTCACTGACCTGAAGGATCAGGGTGGTCGACCTGTCGGGATAATCCTGCGTTCCCTGCGAAAAGCCGTCGAGCGCCATCATCTCGGCCGGCGTGGCGACAAAGGCGAAATGGGCGTCGGCGGGTGTGTTGGCGAGCGGCGCGCCGGAGTGGAAGCCAAGCCAGGAGATGACCGCGGCGGACGCGTGCAGGGCCGGATCGAGCCAGAGCGGCGTGTCGTTGTCGCAAAGCGCCAGCGCGATGGCGCCAGCGGTTGCCGAGAGCGGTGCCGGCGGGCGGGCCAGGGCCGGCAAGGGCTGCACGCTGCCCGGCCGTGCCATCGCGTCCATAACGGCGCGGAAAACGGTCTGGGCGTTGAATACCGGATCGGCGAAGCCGCCCTCGATCGATTGCGCTGCGATATCCATCAGTCTTCTCCGCGAACCATGGTGAAGAAATCCACCTTCGTCGCCGCCGTCTCGGCACGGCGTCTTTCGTGGGCAGTGGCGAGCGCCGATCTCAGAGGCGCGATCAGCCTGGTCTCGACCTCGGCGCGGCGGGCAGGGTCCTGCCACAGCGCGTCGGCTATTGCCGAGAGCTTCGCCTTCTGCTTGTCGCGGCCAAGCGCGTAGCAATGACCGACCTGTCCGGACGGCAGCCGGACGGTGGCGCGGGTGACGGTCGCTTCGCCGACATTGAATGGTGCGCCACCGCCGCCGATGCGGCCGCGCAGCGTCACCAGCCCGGTCTCGGGACCGCGCAGCAGTTCGGCGTGCGAAGGCAGGCCGGCTTCGTTCCAGAGCCGGACGATGTCGTCACCGCTCGATTGCGCCAGCGTCGCCATGGCGGCCTTGCGTTCGGCCTGGTCGCGGGCTTCCTGTCCTCGCATAGGCAGCATTCCTCTTTGTCAAATTTGTCTATTGATATAGACAACTATACAAATTATACATACTACGTAGCGCGAGTCCATGACGGGTGGATGACAGGGGATAGAAGGCTGGGGCAAATCATGATCGGGCGACAGGAAGCCGACAGCATCGAGCGGCGCAGCGGCGTCTCGCTATGGCGGCAGATTGCCGATAGGATCCTGCAGGCGATCGCCACCGGCGATTTCGCCGAGAATGCCGCGCTGCCGCCAGAGGTGGTGCTGGCCGAGCGCTATGGCGTCAATCGCCACACGGTGCGCAGCGCCATATCGGCGCTTGTGCAGGAAGGCGTGCTGCGGGCGGAGCAGGGGCGCGGCACCTTCGTCTTGTCGCGCAAGCGGCTATCCTATCCGATCGGCGCGCGCACGCGGTTTTCGACAGGCCTGCAAGGGCAGACCTCGGAACGGCACATCGTGCTGCTTGCCTCATCGGTCGAGCCGGCCAGCCCGCGCGTCGCCGAGGGGCTCGGATTAACCAGGGGGACCGAGGTGATCAGGCTGGAGATACGCGGCGAAGCCGATGGACGGGCTGTGTCGCGCGCTGCCGCTTGGTTCGAGGCCAGGCGCTTTGCCGGCATCGACAAGGCGATGGCCGAGACCGGCTCGATCACCGCGTCGCTGGCCCGCTTCGGCATCGACGACTATCTCCGGCAATCGACCGTGCTGTCGGCGCGCCACGCCGATGCGGCCGACCTTGCCGACCTCGACCTGCAGCCAGGCGCCATCGTGCTGGTCACGGTGGCCGTCAACGTCACGCCGGACGGCCAGCCGATCCAGTTTTCCGAGTCGCGCTTTCCGGCGGAGCGAGTGGAGCTGAGGCTGTCGGCGCTGTAGGGGGGGGCGGCGGCCGGCTACCCCACCTCGATCACAGCCTTGATCAGGCCGGACTTTTCGTGCGCCCAGCGCGCGAGATCGCTCGGCGTGCCGGCCAGCGTTGTGCGGTGGGTGACGAGCTTGGCCATGGGCACGGCGCCGTTGCGGATCGAGGCGGCGACGTGGTCGAAATCGGCCTTCAGCGCATTGCGGCTGCCGACCAGCGTCATTTCACGCTTGTGGAATTCCGGGTCGGAAAAGACGATGTCGTCCTTGACGACGCTGACCAGCACCAGCGTCCCGCCATGCGCGACATGGGCGAAGGCCGATTGCACCGACTGGGTGTTGCCGGTGGCGTCGAAGACCACGTCGAAGCCTTCGCCTGATGTCGCCTCCCTGACCAGGTCGGGCACCGCTCCGCGCGAGCCGTCGAGGATACTGAAACCAAGTTCGTTTTCGGCGAAGGCGAGGCGTTCACTGCTCATGTCGAGCAGCGTCACGTCGAGCCCGGCAATGCGGGCGAAGATGGCATTGCCGAGCCCGATCGGGCCGGCGCCGATGACCAGCGCACGGGCGCCGGGCTCGGCGCGGGCGCGACGCACGGCATGCGCGCCGATGGCGAGGAATTCGACGGCGGCGGCGTCGGCCAGCGACAGGCCGTTGGCTGGATACAGATTCTGCGCCGGGACAAGAATATGTTCGCACATGGCGCCGTCGCGATGGACGCCGAGCACCTCGATCCTGACGCAGCAATTCGGTTTGCCGTGCCGACAGGCGATGCATTTGCCGCAGGAGAGATAGGGGTTGATGACGACCGGTTCGCCAATGGCAAGATCGACACCGTCACCGGTCTCGACGATCGTTCCCGACACTTCATGGCCCATGATGCGGGGGTAGGCGAGAAACGGGTGCTTGCCCTCGAAAATGTGGTAGTCGGTGCCGCAGATGCCGACATGGCTGACCGCGACCAGCGCCCAGCCGGCTGATGGCGAACCGGGTGCGGGGCGGTCTTCCAGGACAAGGTCGCCGGGCGAGCGGCAAACGACGGCTTTCATGCTTCAATCCAATCAAGGTTTATAAAATCGCCGGCCCGTCATGACAGGCCGGCGATCGATCTCGGTGGTGATCACTTGCCGCCGCGGCGGCGCAGGCCGTCGAAGTAGACGATGACGATGATCAGCACGCCGGTGATGATGCGCTGCCAGAAGGCGTTGACGTTGAGCAGGTTGGCGCCGTTGTTGATGGTCGCCAGAATGAAGGCGCCGAGCAGTGGGCCGTGCACCGAGCCGACCGCACCGAACAGCGAGGTGCCGCCGATCACCGAGGACGCGATCGCCTGCAGTTCCCAGCCCTCGGCCTGGGTCGGGTTGCCGATGCCGATGCGCGAAGCCAGGAGCACGCCGACAAAAGCCGCGCACAGGCCAGACAGCGTGTAGGCCATATAGATGGTGCGCTGGACATTGACGCCGGACAGGCGCGAGGCCTCGGCATTGGAGCCGACCGAGAAGAGGTAGCGGCCCCAGCGGCTGTGATGCAGGAAGATATAGGCCGGAATGCCGACCAGGATCACCATCCAGAACAGATTGGGCACGCCGAGGAAGGAGTTGCGCGAGAACTCCTGGAAGGCATCGTTGTTGATCGAGATCGAGTTGCCGTTGGTCATCAGAAGGCCGATGCCGCGCAGCGAGGTCAGTGTCGCCAGCGTGATGATGAAGGGCGGCAGGCCCATCTTGACGATGCCGAAGCCGTGGAACAGGCCGATGGCAACGCCGACCAGCAAGGTGAGGAGGATGGCGAGGAAGACGGGCACCCCGGCATTGATCAGCATCGCCGCGATGACGGTGGCAAAACCGACCACCGCGCCGACGGACAGATCGATGCCGCCGGTGATGATCACGAAGGTCTGGCCGACCGCCAGGATGGCGATCATCGAACCCTGACGCAGAAGGTTCGAGATGTTGTTGGCCGAGGCGAAGCTCGATGTCGACAGCGACAGGATGACCCACAGCAGCACCAGCAGCGCCAGCAGCGTCAGCCCGAACAGGGCGTTGTAGTTGCGCTTGGGTTTTTCGGCAGGAATCGCCTCGGTGCTCATGTCTTTCCTCCCAGCTTTTCTTGTTTCTCGGCGAGCGCCTGTGTGAGAATTTCCTCGTGATCGGCGGTGCGGAAGCCGTGTGTCGCCACCAGCTTGCCGCGGCGGAACACATGCAGCGTGTCGGCCAGCTCATAGACTTCCGGCAGATAGGACGAGATCAGGATGATGCCGGCGCCCTTCGACAAGAGTGCGCCGAACAGGCGGTAGATCTCGGCCTTGGTGCCGACATCGACGCCGACCGTCGGCTCGTCGAAGATGAACAGCTTGGCGCCATGCGCCAGCCATTTGCCGATGACGATCTTCTGCTGATTGCCGCCCGACAGGCTGGAGGCGAGCGCATGGCGTGTCGGCGTCTTGATCCTGAGATCGGCAATCTGGCGGTCGGCCTGGGTCTTTTCCTGTGCGCCGGAGATCAACAGATTGTTGGAGATGCGCTTGTAGATCGGCAGGTTGAGATTGAGGCCGACCGGCAAATTGAGGCAGAGGCCCTGGTCGCGGCGGCTTTCCGGCGCCAGCGCCATGCCGAGCTTGATCGCGTCATGCTCGGAATTGATCTGAACCGGCTTACCCTCCCACAGGATCTGACCGGCCGACTTCTTGTGGCGCCCATAGAGCGTGGTAACGAATTCGCTGCGTCCGGCGCCGATCAGCCCGTAAAGCCCGACGATCTCGCCGGCGCGGACCGTCATCGAGACATTTTCGAAGCCCTTGCCCGAGAGGTTTCTTGCCTCGACGATCGCGGCGCCCGGCGTGAAGTGCTCCTTGTGATAGACCTGCTCAATCGAGCGGTTGATCATCAGCTTGACCAGTTCGGCGTCGTTGGTCTCGGCGATGTTGCGGGTGCCGACCAGCGTGCCGTCGCGCAGCACGGAGACGCGATCGGCGAGCTCGAAGACTTCCTCCATGCGATGGCTGATGTAGATGATGGTCACGCCTTCGGACTTCAGCCGGCGGATCAGGGTGAAGAGCTGGTCGGCCTCCTTGCGGGTGAGGTAGGCGGTCGGCTCGTCGAAGATCAGAAATTTGGTGCCGCGCACGGTGGCGCGGGCGGCGGCGATCAACTGCTGCTGGCCGATGGTAAGGTCGCCGAGCACGACATGCGCCGGCAGGTCGAAGCCGAGATCGTCGATGATCTTCTGCGCTTCCTTGACCATCGCGCGCTGCTGCAGGATGCCGAAGCGTGAATTCTCCTCGCCGAGGAACATGTTGGCGGCGACGGTCAAATGACGGCAGAGCACGACTTCCTGATGCACGGCATTGATGCCGAGCGCCATCGCCTCATGCGGGGTTGCCAGCGCCGCCGGCTTGCCTTCCCAGATGACATCGCCTGATGTGCGCGGCATGACGCCGGTCAGAAGCTTGATCAGGGTGGATTTGCCGGCACCGTTTTCGCCGACGATGGCGTGGATTTCGCCGGACTTGAAAGCCAGTGTCACCGGCTTCAGCGCATGGGTGCCGGGATATTTCTTCTCGAGGCCGCGCAGTTCGAGGATCGTTCTGCCAGGCTCCAGCACGGGGGCTGGGTGCAGGTCTTGCGCCGTCGATGTCATGACAATCCTCCCAGATTGGCCTCACGATTTGGCACGCGGCGAGGCTTTGAAATGCCCGCAAGAGCAACCTAGCCCAGCTTGGCGGATTTCCAAGCGATATGGCTGTCGTTTCCGGGGCACCGGGCCCCGGAAACGAGTGCGGCTACGCGAAGGCTCAGTTGAGCTTCGGGTTGAGCAGCGCGTCGATCTTGGGTTCCTTCATGTTGGCCTTGGTGACGAGGTTGGCACCGGTGTCGACATTGGCCTCGACCTTCTCGCCCTTCGAAGCGGCGAGCGCGGTCTTGATGCCGTCATAACCCATCCGATAGGGATCCTGGACGACGAGGCCGGAAATGACGCCATCATTGAGGAACTTGATCAGCTTCTCGTCGCTGTCGAAGCCTATCAGCCCGACCTTGCCGGCAAGGTTGTTCTCGGCGATCGCCTGACCGACGCCCTGCGCCATGATCAGGTTGGAGGCGAAGATACCCTTCAGGTCCGGATTGGCGGTGATCAGGTCGGTCGCGATGTTGAGGCCGGTGGTGGCCTGGCCGTCGGCATATTTGTCGGCGACCAGTTCGAGGCCGGGATATTTGGCCTTGAGCTGTTCCTTGAAGCCCTGGGCGCGCTGCTCGAGCGAGCCGGCGCCGGGCAGCGCGGTGATCAGGGCTACCTTGCCTTCGACCTTGCCGCCATTGGCGGCACCGATGGCCGCTGCAAGACCGTCCGCGGCGACGCGGCCGCCCTGGACGTTGTCGGTGGTCAGGAACGAGGTGAAGGCCTTGGAGTCGGCGCTGGAGTCGATGCCGATGACCTTGACCTTGCTGGCTGCCTCGTCGATCGGCTTGCCGAGCGCCTTGGCTTCGGTCGGCGCGATGACGACGGCGGCCGGGTTGCCGGCGACGGCGTTCTCGAGGATGGAGATCTGGCCGTTGACGTCGGTTTCAGCCTGGGCGCCGAGCTCCGGCACGTTGACGCCGAGATCCTTGCCGGCCTTGCGGGCGCCAGCGAGTACGATCTGCCAGTAGAAGGATGTTGTGTCCTTGACGATGATCGGAATGGTCACGTCCGCCGCCGAAACCGGCGCCGAATGCATGACGCCGGCGAGCATCGAGGCTGCTGCCAGAGCCATCACGGCGCGGCGGTTGAGAATGCTGGTCACGAATTTCATAGGATTCCTCCCTAAGTCGCCTGGTGAACGTTACGGAAGCTCCGTTCGGATAGGCGTGGCCCAAACAGAACTTTATCAATAAAAAACATTTACGCTGTTTTGATAGTGCATCGATCTGGACGATGCAAGCGGTGTTTCGCGCCTGACCTCCCATGGCGGGCACAGACTCATGCCGCTCCTCCCTGGACGCAGCCAACGCTCCCGTTCCGTTCCGTAAACACATGGAATATTAATTCCATGTGTTAGTCAATATGGAACATTCATTCTTTCTTCCGGGTCGGGCCTCTCCCGCCAAGGCCCATAGTGCCGCTTTCACGCCAGCTCCTGCACCACCGTGTAGGGACGATATTTCTGGTATTCCGTCTCCGGGACGTCGACGTCGAGCAGTTCGAGGTTGCGCGTCAGATTCGCCAGTTTGGCGGTGCCGGTCAGCACAGTGGCGACCGTCGGCTCGTGCAGAGGAAACTGGAAGGCGGCGGCGGCCAGCGGGTAGTCGCCTTCGCCGGCGATCTTCTCCATGGCGTCGACCCGGTCGAGCATATCGCGGCTGGCGGGCAGGTAGTCGAAATGCGCGCCTTGCACCGGCCCGGTCGCCAATATGCCGGAGTTGAACACGCCGCCGATCACCAGTGACGTCTGCTGCGCCCGGCACAGCGGCAGCAGTTCGGCTTCGGCGCTGCGGTCGAGCAAGGAATAGCGGCTGGCGAGCAGGATGCAGTCGAGCGGCGCCCGGCGCATCACATCGAGGCAGATCTGGACTTCGTTGACGCCGAGCCCATAGGCGGAAATCGTGCCGGCCCGCTTCAGCTCCTCGAGCGCCTTGAGCCCGCCATCCATAAACTGGCGAAAGTGCAGCTCGGTCTTCTCGACGCCATGCGTGTAGACGCCGATGTCGTGCACATAGAGAATATCGATCTTGTTCAGCCCAAGCCGCGCATAGCTGAAGTCGACCGACCGCATGATGCCGTCATAGGAATAGTCGTAGTCGAGCGCGAATGGCAGCGGATCGACATAGGAGTGGTCGGGCACCTGGTCTTCCGGCACCGGGCGAAACAGGCGGCCGACCTTGGTGGACAGCACATAGGAATCACGCGGCTTGTAGCGCAGGAAATCGCCGAAGCGTCGCTCCGACAGGCCGAAACCATAGAAGGGCGCGGTGTCGAAATAGCGCAAGCCAGCCTCCCAGGCGCCTTGCAGCGTCTCCATCGCCGCCTCGCGCGAACAGGCGCGGTAAAGGCCGCCGATCGCAGCACCACCGAAGCTGACCTCGGTGACCTCGAGCGCCGTCTTGCCGATGGGTCGTTTTTCCATGCAAACCCTCCCCGTTGCCGGGCGCTGTCCAGCCCGGCAGTTCTACCACATATGCGTTGAATTCAGAGCGTCGCGCCTAGATGCCAGGGCACGAACTCGTTGTCGCCGTAGCCGAAATCCTCGCTCTTGGTCTTGCGGCCGGAAGCCGTCTCGACGATCAGTTCGAAAATCTCGCGGCCCATGCCGGCGATGGTCTTTTCGCCCGAGGCGATGACGCCGCAATTGACGTCCATATCCTCTTCCATCTGGTGATACATGGTCGAGTTGGTGGCGACCTTGATCGACGGCGTCGGCCGGCAGCCGAAGCAGGAGCCGCGGCCGGTGGTGAAGACGATGACATTGGCGCCGCCCGCGACCTGGCCGGTGGCCGAGACCGGGTCGTAACCGGGCGTGTCCATGAACACCAGTCCGTTGCCGGTGACCTTCTCGGCATAGCCGAAGACGCCATTGAGCGGCGTCTGGCCGCCCTTGGCGACCGCGCCCAGCGACTTTTCCAGGATGGTGGTGAGGCCGCCGCGCTTGTTGCCGGGCGAGGGGTTGTTGTCGATCGAGGCGCCATGCTTGGCGACATGGTCTTCCCACCACTTCACATAGCCATCGAGCTTCTTGGCGATTTCGGGCGTCGCCGCGCGGTAGGCGAGCAGGTGCTCGGCGCCGTAGATTTCCGTGGTCTCGGAGAGGATGCCGATGCCGCCGACGCCGGCCAGTATGTCGACAGCCGCACCCAGCGCCGGATTGGCGGTGATGCCCGACATGCCGTCGGAGCCGCCGCATTGCAGGCCGACGACGATCTCGCTGACCGGGATCGGCTCGCGCTTCAACTGGCCGACTTCCTCGGCGATCTCGGCCAGCACGCCCATCGCCTTTTCCACCGATTTGCGCGATCCGCCGGCGTCCTGGATGTTGAAATGGCGTTTGCCGGCAGCCGCACCTTTCTGGCCATAGAGGGTGAGCTGATTGACCTCGCATCCCAGGCCGACCATCAGCACACCGCCGAAATTCGGATGACGGGCATAGCCGGCGAGCGTGCGGTGCAGCACCATCATGCCATCGCCGGTGCCGCTCATGCCGCAGCCCTGCCCATGGACGATCGGAACGAAACCGTCGATGCCGGGATATTTCGGCAGTAAGGTCCGGTTGGCGGTGTCGGCGATGGAATGGCAGACCGTGGCCGAGCAATTGACGCTGGCGATGATGCCGATGAAGTTGCGCGTGCCGGCGCGGCCATCGGCGCGGCGGTAGCCCATGAAGGTGCGGGCGCGGTCGGCCTCCGTCGCGTGCTCGGCCTCGCTCGGCGGCACCACCGGCAGGCGGCCGGCCTCGAACACCAGATTGTGCGAATGAACGTGTTCGCCCGGCGCGATGTCCTGCGTGGCGCGGCCGATCGCCTGGGCGTATTTGACCACGGCTTCGCCGGCGGCGATCGGCTTGATCGCCACCTTGTGGCCGGGCTCGATGATTGCGGTGGCAAGCGCGCCACCCGGCAGAGTGGTGCCGATTTCGATGCGGCCATTGGCAACGGCGACATTGTCGGCGGGGGACAGAAGAATGGTGTTCGAGACGTTCACGGGCGGTTTCCTGGGTGATCCTGGGATGCGCTGATTGACACGCGCCTGTTAAGAGTTAATGTCTTTTATCGTGAAAAAACAGTTTTGCGTCAATTGTTTTTTCGCGGGCGTTCCGCGTGCCCCGGGTGTGTGGTGGCGCTGCAAACAATGAACCGGACCCCGGCGAAAGCGATTCCTGCTTTTCAGGGTCACGGGAACGTCATATTGCGCTTCAAGCCGGCCGCCGCAAGCGCCGGCATGATTGGGTCAGGGGATGTCGAAGAGCAACAACGTCTACAAGGACGCCTACAACAGGTGCCTCAGGCTGCTCGACGAAACGCGCAGCCTGCCGTCGGAACCGGAACTGGGTACACTGCTCGGCGTCAGCCGCACCACCGTGCGCAGCATCCTGGCGCGCATGGAGGAAACCGGGCTGATCGCCTGGAACAAGCGCGCCAAGACGGTGCTGCGCGACCCGCGTCCCGACGACTTCTTCCCCGAGGAAGAGACCGACACGCTGGCTGAGATCATCGAGCGGTCGTTCATGCGGCGCCTGCTCGCCGGCGGCGCCGAGGCCGGCATGCAGATCAACGAACTTGAACTGGCGCGCGAGATCGGCGTCGGCACCACCAGCGTGCGCGAGTTCCTGATCCGCTTCTCGCGCTTCGGCCTGATCGAGAAGCGCCGCAACAGCCATTGGGTGCTGAAGGGCTTTACCCGGGCCTTCGCGCTCGAACTGACCGAGATCCGCGAAATGTTCGAACTGCGCTCGGCTGCTGCCTTCGCCGCTCTGCCGCCGGACAGCTCGGTGTGGGCCGATCTGGACAGGCTGGAAGACCAGCATCGCATGTTGGCAAGAGAGATCGCCACGCGTTTCAACGAATTTTCGGAGCTGGACGAGCGCTTCCACCGGCTCATCCACCGCGCCTCGCACAACCGCTTCATCGTCGATTTCTACGACGTCATCGCCATGATCTTCCACTACCACTACCAGTGGAACAAGGCGCAGGAGCGCGAGCGCAACGAAGTCGCGGTCAGCGAGCATCTTGCCTATATCGAGGCGCTCAAATCGCGCGATCTCGGCAAGGTCGACGCTGCTTGCCGCAAGCACCTGAAGTCGGCAAGGCAGACATTGCTGACGTCGATCCCGGAAAGTCGGTCCTCACAAAAGTCCTGAGCCGCGTTGCCGCAGCATCGAATTGGCGATTTTCGACCTGCCGCTGCCATGATAGGTATCCTTCCAGGAGTTGCTTGAAGAGGCAGATGGCTTGAACCGCCGGGGGAGACGATGGAGCATACCGGCCGCGCTTGTCGCGGCCTGTCTGCTGTTGCTCCAGTCGACGCTCGGCGCGTTCGCTTTCGCTACCGGGCCGAATGCCGCGCAGCTTGACGCTTTCGGTAACGTCATCTGCACCCGCGACGGCGCCACCCAGCTCCCCGGCGGTGATCCGCACCCGTCCCATCTGCCGGCCTGCTGCACGCTCGGCTGCAGCATGTTTTCATCGATCTTTGCGCCGCCGCCCGATGCCAGACTGGCCCTGGGCAGCCTGTCCGTTGAAACGCTCGCCTTCGTCTTTCCGGCGAGCATTCATCTCGATTTCGCGCGCGAACGCTCGCCGTCGAACCCACGCGCGCCGCCGCCGGCGGCCTGAGCCCTTTTGCCCGTCGGAACCTTTCGCGGGCGCACCCATCCAAAGATCAAACGGCTCGCGACCGGCAACGGCGCGATCATCACTTCATGGAGCAACCATGTCCCATTCTTCCCCCACAGCGGCAGGCACGCTGTTCAGCTGCATTCTGTCCCGCTTCCAGGAGCATCTCGGTATTGTCACGCTGGCTTTCGCGATCATGCTCGTCGGCGCCCAGTCCGTCTTGGCGCATGAGTTCAAGGTCGGCGATATCGAGATCGGCCATCCCTGGTCTCGCGCCACGCCGGCCGGCGCCAAGGTGGCCGGCGGCTATTTTAGCATTACAAACAACGGCAGCGCACCGGACCGGCTGCTGTCGATTTCCTCCGACATTTCGGACAAGGCCGAACTGCATGAGATGGGTGTCAAGGACGGCGTCATGACCATGCGGCCCGTTGTCGGCGGCCTGGAGATCCCAGCCGGCGGCAAGGTCGTTCTGGGTCCCGGCAGCTATCATGTGATGTTCATGGATTTGAAGCAGCCACCCAAGCAAGGCGAGATGTTCGCCGCCACGCTGACCTTCGAAAAGGCCGGGACGGTGACGATCAAATTCGCCGTGCAGGCCATGGGCAGCGCGGCGCCTCAAGAAGACAACGACTGAACCGGCCATCGTACCGATCAAGATTCTAGAGGGACCATCCATGGACAAGTATCTTTTGTCGGCCGCGGCACTTCTCGTGGTGGGGACAAATGCCGCTTTTGCGCACATCACGCTCGAAACCCAGGAAGCGGCGGTCGGCTCGACCTACAAGGCCGTGTTGCGCGTGCCGCATGGTTGCGACGGCAAGGCGACGACCGTCGTGCGCGTGCAGATTCCGGAAGGGGTGATCGCGGTCAAGCCGATGCCGAAACCCGGCTGGACGCTGCAGACCAAGAAGGGCAAATATGAAAAATCCTACCAGCTCTATGGCCACGCGGTGGCCGACGGCGTCAAGGAAGTCGACTGGAGCGGCGGCAATCTGCCGGACGAATTCTACCACGAGTTCGTCTTCCGCGCGACGCTGACGGCGGATTTGCGCGTCGGCCAGAAACTCTATTTCCCGGTGGTGCAGGAATGCGGCGACGCCGCCGACCGCTGGATCGAAATCCCGGCGGCCGGGCAGGATGAAGACGCGCTCGAAAACCCGGCGCCCGGCATCAAGCTCACGCCGAAGAAATAACTTTCTCCCCTGGCGCGCTCTGCTTGCGGACCGCGCCGCATCCCCGTGGCATGGCATGACCGCAATACCTTCTCGTATGGTTGATACCAACAGCAAGTTCGTCGGCTGGGTTGCCGGCGGGCTGCTGGCCCTGTTCACGGCGCTTCTCGCTATGGCTTCGACAGATCAGGCTTTTGCCCATGCCGCGCTGATCAAGACCGATCCGTCCGACGGTGGGGTCCTGACGCAGGCTCCGACGCAATTCTCGCTGACCTTCAGCGAGCCGGTTTCGCCCTTGGTGCTGACGCTGGTGAAGCCTGACGGTACGCCGGTTGCGCTGACCTCCTTCCGCCTCACCGACCAGACGGTCGAGATCGACAATCCGCAGGTGCTCAAATCCGGCACGCATGTGCTGAGCTGGCGCGTCATTTCCGCCGACGGCCATCCGGTCGGTGGTTCGCTGCTGTTTTCCATCGGCGCGCCAAGCGAACCGCCCGCCGTGTCCGAAGCCGTCGACTGGCCGCTGCGGTCGGCGATCTGGATCGGCAAGGTCTTTCTCTACATCGGTCTTTTCCTCGGCGTCGGCGGCGCCTTCACACTAGCCTGGCTGGCTGGCGAAGGACGAGCCGGTCAGCGCTTTGTCGCGACCGCGATCCTGTGCGGCCTGGTGGCGGCACCCTTGTCACTCGGCTTTCAGGGTCTCGACGCGCTCGGGGCGCCACTCTCCCATCTCGCGCAAGCAGTGATCTGGCGGACCGGGCTCGGCACCAGCTTCGGCTGGACGGTGCTGGTCGCTCTCATCGCGCTGGGGCTCGGTCTGTTGTCGCTGGCCGGACCGTGTGTACTCGCCAGGCCGTTTGCGCTTGCCGGGCTTGCCGGCGTCGGCGTTGCGGTGGCCGCCAGCGGCCATGCCAGCGCGGCCGAACCGCAATGGCTGACGCGACCGTTGGTGTTCGTGCATGGTGTCGGCATCGCCTTCTGGGCCGGTGCCCTGGTGCCGCTCGGTCTCGCGCTGAAGCGTCAAACGACCGATGCTGTCGCTTTCCTGCGCCGCTTCTCCTGCGCGATCCTGCCTGTCGTGGCCGTGCTTGCCGCGGCCGGCATCGTGCTCGCCGTCATCCAGGTGCAGGCGCCCTCTGCGCTGGTCGGCACCGCCTATGGCCGGCTGCTGCTGGTCAAGCTGGCGCTGCTGGTCTTCCTGTTCACGCTGGCCGCGGTCAATCGCTGGAAACTCACGGCCTCCGCCGAGGCAGCGGCAACGGAGGTGCAGCGCAGGCTCACCCGCTCGATCGGCGTCGAGATGCTGATCGTGCTAGCAATCTTCGGCGTTGCCGCGGGCTGGCGCTTCACGCCGCCGCCACGGGCCCTGGCGATCGCGGCGGCGCAGCCGGTCTCGGTCCATATCCACGCGCTGCAGGCAATGGCCGATCTCAGCATCACCCCCGGCCATGCCGGACCTGTCGCCGCCTCGATGATCATCATGACCGGCGATTTCGGGCCACTCGACGCCAAGGAAGTGACGCTGGTGCTGTCGAAGCCCGATTCCGGCATCGAGCCGCTGAAGCGCGCGGCGACCAAGCCCGGCGACGGCAGCTGGCGTGTCGACAACCTCGTCATTCCGGTTCCCGGGCGCTGGATGGTGCGCATCGACATCCTGGTCTCGGATTTCGAGATGGTGAAGATAGAGGCGCCGATCGAAATCAGGCCGTAACCGACAGATGTGATACCGTTGTCGAACGGTCTGTATTGTGCAACTGCAACACAATTCGGCGAGGCGGTTGACGCGGCGCGAAAGGCCCGTCAATCATCCCGGCAAAATCGCGGGCTCCAACCAACAAGATCCGAAAGCAGGGAAGAAACGATGGAAAAAGCCGAAATCGGCCTGATCGGCCTTGGCACGATGGGTTCCAACCTGGCGCTGAACATCGCCGAACACGGGCACCGCATCGCCGTCTTCAACCGCACAAGGGCACGCACCGACGCTTTCGTCGAGAATGCCGGCGCGCTCAGGGATATGGTTGTCCCCTGCTACAGCCTGGAAGAACTTGCCGCCGCGATTCGGCCGCCGCGCCCGATCATCATCATGGTGCTGGCCGGCAAGCCGGTCGACGAACAGATCGAAGCCTTGCGCGGCGTGCTGTCCAACAACGACATCGTCATCGATGCCGGTAACGCCAATTTCCGTGACACGATGCGGCGCTTTTCCGAACTGTCCGGGTCGGGCCTGACCTTCATCGGCATGGGCGTGTCCGGCGGCGAGGAGGGCGCGCGCCACGGCCCGTCGATCATGGTCGGCGGCACCGAAGATAGCTGGAAGCGCGTCGAAAACGTGCTGACCGCGATCTCGGCCAAGTTCAAGGACGAGCCTTGCGCTGCCTGGTTGGGAACCGATGGCGCCGGCCATTTCGTCAAGACCATCCACAACGGCATCGAATATGCCGACATGCAGATGATCGCCGAGATCTACGGCATCCTGCGTGATGGCCTGGGCATGGGGCCGAAAGAGATCGGCACGGTGTTTTCCAACTGGAACAAGGGCCGGCTCAATTCCTACCTGATCGAGATCACCGCCAAGGTGCTGGCCGCCGACGATCCGAAGACCGGCAAGCCGGTGGTCGACATCATCCTCGACCGCGCCGGCCAGAAGGGTACCGGCAAATGGTCGGTCATCGAGGCGCAGCAGCTCGGCATTCCGGCGACCGCGATCGAGGCGGCGGTGGCGGCACGCGTTCTGTCGTCGATCAAGGATGAGCGTCAGGCGGCGGAAAAGGCCTATGGCAACATCGGCGTGACGAAAATTTCCGGCGACAAGGATGCGTTGCTGCACGATCTCGAACTGGCGCTCTTCGCCGGCAAGATCGCGGCGTACGCGCAAGGTTTTGCGGTGATGAGCGGCGCCTCGAAGGAGTTCAACTGGAACCTGCCGATGCCGACCATCGCCAGGATCTGGCGTGCCGGCTGCATCATCCGCTCGCAAATGCTGGATACGATGGCCGAGGCGTTCAGCAGCGGCGGTGCATCGACCAATCTTTTGATGGCGCCGGCTTTCATCTCTTTGATGCAGGAGGCGCATCCGTCGCTGCGGCGTATCGTGGCGAGGGCTTCCGAGGCCGGTTCGCCGGTGCCTGCGCTGTCTTCGGCGCTTGCCTATTTCGACAGCTACCGCCAGGGCCGCGGCACCTCGAACCTGATCCAGGCGCAGCGCGACTTCTTCGGGGCTCATGGTTTCGAGCGCATCGGCGAACAGGGCGCATTCCACGGCCCGTGGGGCAGCGGCGCTGCCGGCTAATCCGTGGAGCGTTTGTAAGCCAAAACTTCGCTTGGCACGCTGAGACTTTGCAGCGAGCCGGGTGCTGCGCCGCCGATCCAGCCGAGCACCGAGCGGGCGAGTTCCGAGCCCGCCAGCCGGAAGTTCTCGTTGACGATCAGCAGTTCGGGCCGAAACAGATGCAAAAGGTCCGATGATTGCTTGGAGACGATGTCGACGTCACGGCCAAGCTTGAGGCCGGCATCCTCGATGCCGGCGACGAGCGCAAGCGTGGCGGCGGCGGCGCTGCTGACGAAGCCGTCCGGCCTGATGTCGCGGCGCATCAGCTGTGCGGTCCTTGTCCTGATCTGCTCGATCGAATGGTCGATCGATACGGTGCTGAACGGGATCTCGCTGGCACCGACCTCGCTCAGCGCATCGGCAAAGCCGTCGACGGTATGGCCGTGATAGGTCAGTCCGACGGGCGGCGTCAGCAGAGCGAGCTTGCGGCGTCCCATGCTCGCAAGGCGCCGTACGGCTTCGACCGCGAAGGCATGATTGTCGAAATCATGATAGGGATGAACCAGCCCCATGTCGGTGCGGCCATGCGTGGCAAACGGAATGCCGTGCTCCAGCATATAGCGGGCCCTGGCATCATTCGGCTGCGTGCGTGAAATGATGACGCCATCGGCGGAACCGGTCTCGACCAGATAGCGTATGGGGTCGAGCGGATCCTGTGAACGCGAATAGGGCGTGACGATCAGGTGATAGGGCGTGTCGGCGAGCACTTCCGAAACACCATAGATGATGTCCGAGACGAAGCTCATGATCTCCCGCTCGGTGTTGAGCACAAGACTGATGACATTGGTCCTGCCGGTGCGCAGGCGCACGCCGGCACGGTTCGGCCGATAGCCGATCTGCTTGGCGACCAGCTGGACGCGGCGCCTGGTCTCGGCGCCGATCTCCGGGGCGTCCTTCAGGGCGCGCGATACGGTGGTCACGCCAAGCCCGGTCATGAAGGCAAGCGTCTTCAGCGTTGGCCGCTCCTTGGCCGACGTCTCGTCGCTCTTTTCCGTACGCCGTTTGTCCATTCGTCCCGCCCGTCAGGCGCATAGCAGTCGCAGGGCGGGTCGGCAATCGCCGCGATTTGCGGCGTCGCACAATTTCAAGCCCGGCGAAGGTCGCAATATACTGAAACGTTACAGATTGCCAATCTCGATTGCCAGTCGGCGAATGGGCAGGCGGACACAGGGTCGTGATTTCTCTTGAGAATACAAGGCGAAGCGCTCCTCCAACGCTCCTTTTGCCGACTTCCATGGCAGAACAGTTTGTTTTGCGCTGCGATGGCTCATATTGCGGCGCACAACGAGATGATTGGCAATGTATTTTATTCGCGGCTCGAAAAAATATCGAACGAGCCGCTTGCTCAGGGTTGCGTCGTCCCTGCAATTGCCTTATCGAAAATCTGTAACGTTTCAGATTCTGGGAGGAACCGAAATGCGATACAGGATTTTGACCGCTGCGCTGGCAGCATCGGCCGCGCTGCAGTTTGCCGGCCCGGCCAGGGCCGCGGATCTGGAAGTCATCCACTGGTGGACGTCGAAGGGCGAGTCGGCTGCGGTCTCGCAGTTCGCAAAGGCCTTCGACAATGACGGCCATGGCGACAAGTGGGTGGACAGCGCGATTGCTCTGGGCGAAACCGCCCGCTCGACCGTCATGCAGCGCGTGCTCGGCGGCGATCCGCCCGGTGCAGCCCAGTTCAATCCCGGTCGGCAGTACGAGGAGCTGATTTCGGGCGGCAAGCTGCTCGACCTCACCGACATCGCGACCGCCGGCAAGTGGGATCAGGTCATTCGACCGAAGGCGATCGGCAGCGCCTGCCTGGTTGACGGCCACTGGTGGTGCGTTCCGGTCAACATTCACTCGAACTACTGGGCCTGGTACTCCAAGCCGGTGTTCGAGAAGGCCGGCGTGCCGGAGCCGAAGAGCCTGGCCGATTTCATCGCGGCCGCGCCGAAGATCAAGGAGGCCGGCTTCATTCCCTTTGCCATCGGCGGCGACGGAAACGGCTGGCAGATCCAGTTGCTCTTCCAGGACATGGTCACCGAGGCTCTCGGTGTCGCCAAGCGCGACGAGATGTATACCAAGAAAAGTGCCGAAATTGCAGGCGGCCCCGAGATGAAGGGCGTCTTCACGCAGTTGAGGGCGCTGAAGCAGTACACCGACAATGGCTACGCCAACCGCAACTGGAACGACACCACCAATCTGGTGATCACCGGCAAGGCCGGACTTCAGGTGATGGGCGACTGGGCGCGCGGCGAATTCGCGGCCGCAGGCATGACCGGCGTCAAGGATTTCGGCTGCATGATCGGCCTGAACGAGGCCAAGCCGGTGGTCAGCACCGACGGCGACATCATCGTCTTCTTCAAGCAGAACAATCCGGATGTCGAGGCGGCGCAGAAGCGTCTTGCCGCACTGCTCATCAGCCCGGAGGTGCAGGTCGCCTTCAACAACGCCAAGGGGTCGATGCCGGTGCGTGGCGATGTCGACATGTCGACGGCCGATCCGTGCATGCAGAAGTCGCTGAAAGCGGTGGAAGACCCGGCCAACATCGTCACCGCGACGAACCGGTTCATCACCGAGAACACCAATCAGCAGCTCAACGAACTCGTCGCGCAATTCTTCGCCGACGACTCCATGACGGCTGACGACGCCACCGCGAAGTTCGCCACCATCATCGGCAATTCCGACTAGGAGTCGATCAGCATCCGAGGCGCCGCACTTGCAGCGGCGCCTCGGCCTAACTCGCTCGCCAAGCAAGAAGACTTTGTCGGCGGGCTGACGATCGCCGGATCGGAAGCCGTGGCGGTTCGGAAAGCTGGATTGCGCGCCGGCAGATGGCCGGCGCGTCGGTGGAAGCGGAGAAAAACGGACGATGCAGAGGAGTTGGAGGCAGAGATTTCACCTGCCCGCCGTCATCGGCACGTTACCGATGATTCTCGTTGCGGTCGGCGTGTTCGTGATCGGTATCGGCTTCTCGGTGCTCTGGTCTTTCACCAGTTCCAAGCTCTTCCCAACCTACGACTTCGTCGGCCTGGCGCAATACAGGCGCCTTTGGGCCGACAGTCGCTGGCTGGTCTCGGTCAACAACATCTGGTTCTTCGGCCTGATGTCCATCAGCTGCAACATGGTGTTCGGCTATCTGCTCGCCGTTTTCATGGACCAGCGCATCCGCCAGGAAGACCTGTTCCGCTCGATCTTCCTCTATCCCTTCGCCATGTCGCTGATCGTCACCGGCCTTGTGTGGCAATGGGTGCTCGATCCCAATCTCGGCCTGCAGGCGGCAATGCGCAATCTGGGCTGGTCGAGCTTCAGCTTCGCCCCTCTGGTTGACGCCAACACCGCGATCTACGCGCTGGTCGTGGCGGGCATCTGGCAGGGCTCGGGCGTGACGATGGCGATCTTGCTTGCCGGCCTACGCGGCGTCGACGAGGAAATCTGGAAAGCGGCGAGGGTCGACGGCATCCCGACATGGCGCACGCATCTGTCGATCGTCGCGCCGATGATGAAGGGCGCCTTCGCCACCGCCTTCGTTCTGCAATGTGTCGGCGTGGTGCGCGTCTATGATCTGGTCATTGCCATGACCGGCGGCGGTCCCGGCATCGCCACCTCGATGCCGGCGGTCTATGTGATCCAGCTCATCACCGTGCGCCAGAATGTCGGCCAGGGCATGGCTGCGGCAACGATGATGCTGCTGCCGGTGCTGGTCGTGCTGGGTTTCAGCGGACTTGTCCTGTGGCGGCGAAATCGCCGGCAGGAGGCGCGCGTATGACCGCCGGCCAGATCACCGCAAATCAACCCGGCCAGGACGCGTTGGAACACGCCGGCGTGGCGCCCTTCGGGCCGAAACCGCGGCGCGTATCGCCTGGCCGTATCGGGATCTACGTATTCCTGGTCATTGCTGCTCTCTTCTTCCTCATCCCGGTCTACATCATGATCGTCACATCGCTGAAGGGGATGCCGGAGATCAGGCTGGGACATCTTTTCAGCCTTCCGGCCGAGCCGACCTTTCAGCCCTGGGCCGACGCCTGGCTCCATGCCTGCACCGGCCGCGACTGCAACGGCCTGAGCCCCGGCTTCTACAATTCGCTGAAGATCACCGTGCCGAGCGTGATCATCTCGATCATCTGCGCTTCGATCAACGGTTACGCGCTGACCTTCTGGCCATACAAGGGCGCCAATCTGCTGTTCGGCTTGCTCGTCTTCGGTGCCTTCGTGCCTTATCAGGTCGTCATCTATCCGCTGATCATCGGACTGAGTTCGGTCGGGTTGTTCGCGACCCTTCCCGGCATCATCATCATTCATACGATCTTCGGCATGCCCATCCTGACGCTGCTGTTCCGCAATTTCTACGCGGCATTGCCGGTCGAGCTGTTCAAGGCGGCGCGGGTCGACGGTGCCGGGTTCTGGCGCATCTTCTTCTCCATCATGCTGCCGATGTCGGTGCCGATCACCGTCGTCGCCGTCATCCTGCAAGTCACCGGCATCTGGAACGACTTCCTGTTCGGCATCGTGTTCGCCGGCCGGTCCAACTGGCCGATGACGGTGCAGCTCAACAACATCGTCAACACCACGACCGGCGTGAGAGAATACAATGTCAATATGGCGGCCACCATTCTGACGGCGGCGGTCCCTCTGATCATCTACTTCGTCTCCGGAAGATGGTTCGTGCGCGGCATCGCAGCCGGCGCGGTGAAAGGCTGATGGATATGGCGCAAAACGGTACCAGCGTATCGATCCAGGACCTGTCGCTGAATTTCGGCGCGGTGTCGGTTCTGAAGACGCTCAATCTCGATGTCGCCGAAGGCGAATTCGTCGTGCTTCTAGGCCCCTCCGGCTGCGGCAAGTCGACCTTGCTCAACTGCGTGGCCGGACTGCTCGATATCTCTGAAGGTCGCATCTTCATCAAAGGCAAGAACGTCACCTGGGAAGAGCCGAAGGATCGTGGCATCGGCATGGTGTTCCAGTCCTACGCGCTCTATCCGCAGATGACGGTGGAAAAGAACCTGTCCTTCGGCCTGCGTGTCGCAGGCCTGCCCAAGGAGGAAATCGCCAAACGCATCGCGCGCGCCGCGGAGATCCTGCAGATCGAGCCGCTGTTGCAGCGCAAGCCCTCGGCGCTTTCCGGCGGCCAGCGCCAGCGCGTGGCGATCGGGCGGGCGCTGGTGCGCGATGTCGACGTCTTCCTGTTCGACGAGCCGCTGTCCAACCTCGATGCCAAATTGCGCTCGGAGCTGCGCGTCGAGATCAAGCTGCTGCATCGCAAACTGCAGAACACCATGATCTATGTCACCCACGACCAGATCGAGGCGATGACGCTCGCCGACCGCATCGCGGTGATGAAGGGCGGCGTCATCCAGCAGCTCGACGCGCCGCAGACCATCTACAACCGCCCGGTCAACCGGTTCGTCGCCGGCTTCCTCGGCTCGCCGGCGATGAACTTCATCGACGGCAGGCTGGAGAAGGACAAGGGCGACTGGTATTTCGTCGTCGAGGATGTGCGCATCCCGCTCGCGACCTACGCCTTCGAGAAGGAACCGGCACCGGGACCGGCCGTATTCGGCATGCGCCCCGAGCACGTCGCTTTCAATAGCGGCACCGGCTGGCCGTTTACGGCTGACGCAAACGTCGAAGTCGTGGAACCGATGGGCTCCGACACGCTGGTCTGGCTGAAGCTCGGCAAGCAGAATTTCACCGTCCGGGTGACATCGGAGCGCACGCCAAGCAATGCGGATGCGGTGAACATCGGCTTCGATCCGATGCGGGCCTCGCTTTTCGATGCCC
>NZ_JBWLUW010000019.1:0-73290 GCF_057784245.1 Mesorhizobium sp. CNPSo 4671
GATCGTCCGACATCGGCTTCACTGCCGGAGCGGAGGCGGCAACCGGCGCGGCAGCCGGAGCCTTGGCCGCGGGTGCTGCCTTGGCGCCGCCGCCGGCAATCGCGGCATCGACATCAGCCTTCACCACACGGCCATGCGGGCCGGTGCCGGTCACAGCCGAGACATCGACGCCAGCCTCCTTGGCGATACGGCGCGCGAGTGGCGATGCAAAGGTGCGCTCGCCAGCCGCATGGCCATTGGCGACCGGAGCCGTCTCTGCCTTCGGAGCGGCTGCGGCAACAGGTTCAGCCTTTGGCGCCTCTGCCTTTGGTGCTTCGGCCTTGGCATCCGCTTTCGGCGCTTCGGCTTTCGCTGGTGCAGCACCGCCACCGCTCTTCGCGGCGGCGCCTGCGTCCTCGCCTTCAGCCGCAAGCACGGCAATCAGCGCATTAACCTTGACGCCTTCGGTGCCAGCGGGCACGACGAGCTTGGCGACCGTGCCTTCATCGACGGCTTCAACCTCCATCGTCGCCTTATCGGTTTCGATCTCGGCGATGACGTCGCCCGGCGAAACCTTATCGCCTTCCTTGACCAGCCATTTTGACAGATTGCCCTCTTCCATCGTGGGCGAGAGCGCCGGCATGGTGATGTTGATTGGCATTTTGTCCTCCCGGCCGGTTCAGCGATACGTGATGGCTTTGACCGCCTCGATGACCTCGCCGACATTCGGCAAAGCCAGCTTTTCGAGGTTGGCCGCATAAGGCATCGGCACGTCCTTGCCGGCAATGGTGATGACCGGCGCGTCGAGGAAATCGAAAGCACGCTGCGAGACCTGGTTGGCGATATGGTCGCCGACCGAGCTCTGCGGGAAGCCTTCTTCGACCACGACCAGCCGGTTGGTCTTCTTGACCGAGGCAATGATGGTGTCGAGATCGAGCGGGCGGATCGTGCGCAAATCGATGATCTCGGCGTCGATGCCCAGACCGCGCAGTTCCGCCTCCGCCTTGACCGCATAGGTCATGCCGATGCCGAACGAGACGATGGTGACGTCCTTGCCTTGCTTGTGGATACGCGCCTTGCCGATCGGCAGCACGAAATCATCCAGCTTCGGTACGTCGAAGGACTGGCCGTAGAGGATCTCGTTCTCAAGGAAGATGACCGGGTTCGGATCGCGGATCGCGGCCTTCAGCAAACCCTTGGCGTCGGCGGCCGTATACGGCATCACCACCTTCAGGCCAGGAATGTGGCTGTACCAGGCGGCATAGCACTGCGAATGCTGGGCGGCGACGCGGGCAGCGGCGCCGTTGGGCCCGCGGAACACGATCGGCGCACCCATCTGGCCGCCCGACATGTAGAGCGTCTTGGCAGCCGAGTTGATGATCTGGTCGATCGCCTGCATGGCGAAGTTGAAGGTCATGAATTCGACGATCGGCTTCAGCCCGGCCATCGCCGCGCCGACGCCGACACCGGCAAAACCATGCTCGGTGATCGGCGTGTCGACGACGCGACGCGGTCCGAATTCCTGCAGCAGGCCTTGCGTGATCTTGTAGGCGCCCTGGTATTCGGCGACCTCCTCGCCCATGACGAAGACATCGCCGTCGCGGCGCATTTCCTCGGCCATGGCATCGCGCAGCGCTTCGCGCACCGTGGTCGAGACCATTTCCGTGCCGGCAGGGATATCCGGATCGGCGGCGATCTCGGTCTTCGGTGCCGCCGCGACTGGTGCCGCGGCCTCGCTCTTGGCCGCAACTGGTGCCGGTGCAGCCGTTTCAGCCTTGGCAGGCTCTTCGCCAATGCCTTCGCCGGCCTTGTCGGTGTCTTCGCCTTCAACCGCGAGCACGGCGATCACCGCGTTGACCTTGACGCCTTCGGTGCCGGCGGGAACCACGATCTTGGCAAGCGTGCCTTCGTCGACGGCTTCGACTTCCATCGTCGCCTTGTCGGTTTCGATTTCAGCGATGACGTCGCCGGCGACAACCTTGTCGCCCTCGTTCTTCAACCATTTGGAAAGATTGCCCTCTTCCATGGTCGGCGAGAGAGCGGGCATGAGAATTTCGATCGGCATGTCCTGGCCCTCCCCTTACAATACGATATCGGTCCAGAGCTCGGACGGATCCGGCTCTGCATCGTTCTGGGCAAACTCGGCGGCGTCGGCGACGATGTCGCGAACCTCCTTGTCGACGGTCTTCAGCTCGTCCTCGGTTGCCCACTTCTTCTCGATCAGACGCGCCTTGACCTGCTCGATCGGATCGTGCTCCGAGCGCATCTTCTGCACTTCTTCCTTCGAGCGGTATTTCGCCGGGTCGGACATCGAGTGGCCGCGGTAGCGATAGGTCTGCATTTCGAGGATCAGCGGGCCGTTGCCGGCGCGGCACCATTCGGTGGCGAGATCGCCGGCCGCCTTGACGGCGCGCACGTCCATGCCGTCGACCTGGATGCCGGGAATCTTGAAGGAAGCGCCGCGATGCGAAAAATCCGTCTCGGCGGAAGAGCGCGAGACCGAAGTGCCCATGGCATAGCGGTTGTTCTCGATGATGTAGATCACCGGCAGCTTCCACAGCGAGGCCATGTTGAAGCTTTCATAGACCTGGCCCTGGTTGGCGGCGCCGTCACCGAAATAGGTTAGCGAGACATTGTTGTTGTCGCGGTAGCGGTTGGCGAAGGCCAAGCCCGTGCCGAGCGACACCTGCGCGCCGACAATGCCGTGGCCGCCATAGAAATGCTTCTCCTTGGAGAACATGTGCATGGAGCCGCCCTTGCCCCGTGACAGGCCGCCACGGCGTCCGGTCAACTCGGCCATGACGCCGCGCGGCGAAAGCTCCATCGCCAGCATGTGGCCGTGGTCGCGATAGGCCGTGATCATCTGGTCGCCGTCGATCAGCGCCATCTTCATGCCGGTGACGACAGCTTCCTGACCGATATAAAGATGGCAGAAGCCGCCGATGAAACCCATGCCGTAGAGCTGACCGGCCTTTTCCTCGAAGCGGCGGATGAGCAGCATGTGCCGGTAGGCGGCAAGCTCTTCATCCCTGGTGAATTCAGCGGGCTTGGGGGTCGAAAGCCCTGATTTGCCGTCGGATTTCGATTTGGCAGGCGCTTTTCTGGCTGCGGTGGCCATGCATCACTCCCTGTTGCGTCTCTTTGCGGACATTAGGGCAGGATGAAACCTGCCCTGGGAAGATGAACTCTCCCCACCGATTTATGCAAAGTTAACACGCGTCACAGCGTTGCGCCATGACGAATTTGCATAGCTGGCATGCGCCTAAGCGATTAAAATCATTGAAAATATTGTCGATTAACTGTAATTCAGTTATTTCGACGAGACCGGCAACATGATGGTGATTTCGTCAGCCTGAGACAGATTGAGCGCCCGGCGCGCCTGCTCGTCGAGCATGTCCTTCTCCAGCGTGCCGTCATGCATGAGCCGGACGCGGCGTTCGAGTTCCATCCGGCGGGCCTTGATGGCGTCAAGCTGGGCCTGCAGCGCAACCGTCTGGGCTTCCAGCTGGTATTTGGAATTGATGCCGAATTCGCCGTGATAGGCATGGAAGCCGAAATAGGCCAGGAACACGACGCAAAGCGAAGGGATGATCAGCCGACCGGTGTTTCTCTGCTTGTGCTGACGCGTCCACATAACCGATTCCCCATGGCCGCAAACTCAAACGACCCGGAACCTTTTTCACCTGATTGTGCTTAACGGACGGTTACGGAGACCGGCCCGGCGATCAGCGAAATGAAAAAGGGCGGGAATGATCTCGCCCTTTACAGTATCTAAGTTCAATGTTTCCCGATCAGCCCTTGATCACCGACTTGCCGGCGTAACGCGCCTGTTTGCCGAGTTCTTCCTCGATGCGGATCAACTGGTTGTACTTGGCCATGCGGTCCGAACGCGACAGCGAGCCGGTCTTGATCTGCCCGCAATTGGTGGCGACGGCGAGATCGGCGATGGTCGAATCCTCGGTTTCGCCGGAGCGGTGCGACATGACGGCCGTATAGGCCGCCTTGTGCGCGGTCTCGACGGCGTCGAGCGTTTCCGTCAGCGAGCCGATCTGGTTGACCTTGACCAGGATCGAATTGGCAACGCCCATGCGGATGCCGTCGCGCAGGCGTGCCGTGTTGGTGACGAAGAGGTCGTCGCCGACCAGCTGCGTCTTCTTGCCGATCAGGTCGGTCAGGTACTTCCAGCCTTCCCAGTCGTCCTCGGCCAGGCCGTCCTCGATCGAAATGATCGGATAGTCGGCGGCGAGCTTGGCGAGATACTTGGCCTGGGCCTTGGGATCGCGTGTCTTCTTCTCGCCCTCATAGACGTAATTGCCGTCCTTGAAGAACTCGGTCGCAGCGCAATCGAGGCCGAGCGCGATTTCCTCGCCCGGCTTGAAGCCGGCCTTCTCGATCGATTCCATGATGAAATCGAGCGCCACCGGCGCGCTCTTCAGGTTCGGGGCGAAGCCGCCTTCGTCGCCGACATTGGTGTTGTGGCCGGCATCCTTCAGCTTCTTGCGCAGCGTGTGGAAGATTTCCGACCCCCAGCGCACGCCTTCGCGCAGCGTCGGCGCGCCGACCGGCAGGATCATGAATTCCTGGAAGTCGATCGGGTTGTCGGCATGGGCGCCGCCATTGATGATGTTCATCATCGGCACTGGCAGAATGTGCGCCTTGGTGCCGCCGACATAGCGATAGAGCGGCAGGCCGGCGGCATCGGCCGCGGCTTTGGCCACTGCCAGCGAGACGCCGAGAATGGCATTGGCGCCGAGCCGGCTCTTGTTGGGGGTGCCGTCGAGCTCGATCATCGTCTGGTCGATATGGATCTGGTTTTCGGCTTCCATGCCGCCGATCGCCTCGAACAACTCGCCATTGATCGCTTCGACGGCCTTCAGCACGCCCTTGCCGAGATAGCGGGCACCGCCGTCGCGAAGCTCGACGGCTTCGTGGGCGCCGGTCGAGGCGCCCGAGGGCACAGCGGCGCGGCCCATCGAGCCGTCTTCGAGTACGACGTCGACCTCGACGGTCGGGTTTCCACGGCTGTCCAGGATTTCACGTCCGACAATGTCGATGATGGCGGTCATTGCGATGTCCCCGATTGATCTGACGAAAGGTCGCGCCCGTCTTAGCCAAAGCGACGCAAAAGGCAATCCGGCCATGGCCGAATAGTGCCACCGGCCCGATTCACGAAGCGCAAATTTCTGTCATCATAAGTCATGCGCCCGGACACGCATTCCGGGTTATGGCTGGTGTCGCGCGGGGCGAAACAGGAGGAGTTTCGCCATGTCCGAGTGGAGCGGTATCGTGAGTTTGTTCCTGATCGCGGCGGCGTTCCTGACGTCGTGCGACACACAGCAATCGCCGCCGAAGGCTTTCGAGCCTTTGCCGGTGTTGCACCTCAGCGAATAGCACTGCCTTGAAAAAAGGGCCTCGTCGAAACGAGGCCCTTTTTTGATCGTGGTTGCGTCAATGCCAGTAGGGCGTGACCTTGTAATACTCATAGGACGCGTCGCGCGCCGCCTCGCCATCCGCGCCGGCCAGTTCGTTGATCGAATAAGCGGGCGCTGCCTTCAGCTGATCCTTCGAGAACGGCACGACATAGCCGCCCTTGTCCTCGTCGTAGTCGAGACTGGCCCAGGGGATGGCGTGGTACTTCTCGCCAATGCCGAGAAAACCGCCAAAGCCGATCACCGCGAACATGATGCCGTTCGAAGTCTTGTCGAGCATGATGTCCTCGATACTGCCGATGCTCCTGCCTTCGGTGTTGTAGACTGACGTGCCGATGACCCGCGAAGCGGCAATGGCTTCGGTGTGGCCTGTCTGGGTTGTCATGATCTGCTCCTCGTTGTCGTTGAACTCTGCTTTGACAATGAGGGGCGTCGGTGAAAGTTCCCGACTTTTTTCGGCGTCGGCCGATCATTCCGCCAGAATGAAAGTCACCTTCATGTTGACGCGATAGGCAGCGATCTTGCCGTCCTCGACGACGATCTTCTGATCCTGGATCCAGGCGCCTTCGACGTTCTTCAGGGTTTTTGAAGCGCGGGCGATTCCCTTTTCGATGGCGTCTTGAAAACTCTTCTTCGACGACGAGGTTATTTCGGTCACGCGGGCGACGGACATGACTTTCCTCCTGCCAGGACGCTCATTTGCCGGCCAAGCGTACAACCGGTCTATGCCTTCCACAAGCGCGGCCCCGCCGGGCCATTGTCATGTCGCCGTCTAGCGTGGCATTGAGGGAGCGTCCGGTCGTTTTGCGAGGCGGCAATGGCCCGAAGGCGCAGTCAGCAGCCAGCGGCGGCGCAGCCGCCGGCACCTGTGGTCGATGCCAATGCCGCGAATGCGTCCAGCGGCTACTTCTTTGCCGGCGCCATGGTGCTGATCGCCGCCCTGATCCCCTGGTATTTCGAGCTGCCGCTCAACTTCAACGTTAACGACCGCGAATTCAATCCATTGGTCTTCGTCCCGGTCGTGTTTGCCGTCATCGGGCTCTACGCATTGCCGAAGGCGATCCGTGACACATTGCGCGTGCGCAAATTCGGCGCAACGACGCTGGAGGCGGGGCCGGCAAAACCTGGCGGACGCTTCGAAGGCCGGCTGCGGTCGAGCCGCGATCTGGCTCCTTCCGGTGACTACGTCGTCAAATTGCGATGTATCAGAACCTACCGCGTCGGCGGACCGGCCGTGAATTCGACCGCTGGGGACAAATCGACCTACAAGGAAGAGCTCAGATACGAGGAAAAGCTCGTCGTGCCGCGTGGTTCCGTGCAGTCGAGCGTGGGCATCCCCTTCGCCTTTGCAATCCCGCCCGATGCCCTGCCGTCGAACGGCCCGCCGGTTTACGAGCGCCAGCATGGCAATGTGCGCTGGATCCTGACCGTCACGGCGCCGATGCCAGGCGTCGACTATTACGCGGTGTTCGCGATCGACATGAGGCGGTCAGGCCAGAACAACTGACATGCAGGCGCTTGCAGCTTTCCTCAGGGCGCTTTAGCGGCCCTTGGCGATGCGATCGAATGCCATCAGCCTCTCGAGCAGAGCCGGCATATCCTTCAGCGGCAGCATGTTCGGCCCGTCGGAAGAGGTCGAATTGTCGGGATCCTGGTGGGTCTCGATGAAGACGCCGGCGACGCCGACGGCGACGGCCGCACGGGCCAGCGTCTCGACAAAGCGGCGCTCGCCACCAGACGAGCCGCCCTGCCCGCCAGGCTGCTGGACCGAATGCGTGGCATCGAAGATAACCGGAGCGCCGATCTCGGCCATAACAGGCAGTGCGCGCATATCCGACACCAGCGTGTTGTAGCCGAAGGACGCGCCGCGCTCGGTAGTCAAGACATTGGCGTTGCCGGAACCGGTGATCTTGGCCACGACGTTCTTCATGTCCCAAGGGGCGAGGAACTGCCCCTTCTTGACGTTGATGACCTTGCCGGTCTTCGCGGCGGCGACCAGCATGTCGGTCTGGCGCGACAGGAAGGCGGGGATCTGCAGCACATCGACATGCGGCGCGACGATCGCGCACTGCTCCTCGGTGTGGACATCAGTCAGAACGGGAAGCGAGAATTCCTTGCGCAGTTCGTCGAAGACCGGAAGTGCGGCGTCCATGCCGGCGCCGCGCGTTGCCGACAGCGAGGTGCGGTTGGCCTTGTCGTAGCTGGTCTTGTAGACGAGGCCGATGCCGAGCTTGGCTGTCAGTTCCTTCAGCGCGCCGGCCATGTCGAAGGCATGCTGGCGCGATTCGAACTGGCACGGGCCGGCGATCAGCGCCAAAGGCGCGTTGTTGTCGAAGACGACGTTGCCGACGGTTACCGAAGCGTTGGGCGTCAGGGGTTTGCTCATTGGATCTCCCGGAAGATGAAAGCCGCGCCCTGTCCGGAGGTCGGCCGCACGACGATATCAGTGCCCGCTATATCGTGCTGGATGGCATTGGCTGCAAGCAGGCTCGACGTGGCATCCGCACTGCGGACGGCAAAGACGATCGCCGCGAAGCGAAGTTTCGTCGATGACCCGGCCGGAATGCCAAAGCGGGCGGTGAAAGATTTGGGGTCGAGCACGCTCAAGGTTGCATTCGGCAGGAAAAACGCCTCACCGTCGGCGGCAGGATCGTTTACCGCCACGGAGATCAGCCTGATCTGTTCGGCAGGTTGGTCGCTGACCGCCACCACCTCGAGGATTCCGCTGGCACCGTTGGCGTGGTCCTGCAGGGCCGCACGGTCCACTTTCGGCGCGTTGATCCGCTGGCAGGCAAACAGGAACGCGTCGGTTGCGCCACTAGCCGAGGCGAAGGCGAGCTTGAACGATGCGATATCGCTTTTGCCCGCCGTGTCGATGAAAGCGCGCGAAAAGCTCAGCGTATCCCCCGCCGACAGTCCGGCCTCGATATAGCGTGCGTGGTCGGCATCGGCATTGCCGGTCCCCAGAACCACCGCGGAAAACCCCTCATCGCCGCGGCTTTCGCGATAGGCACGGTCGCGTGTGACGAAGACGTTGCCCGTGGCGGCGGCCTCGATCGCCGCCTGCTCGCTGCCAATCGCGAGCGGCTCCAGATAGGTGCCGTCGGCGAGGAAAACGCAGCAGTTTTCCGTTCCAAAGGGATGGATGCCTGTCGGGGCGACGACGAAGCCAAGCGAACTGAGCCGAGCTCTTGCCACATCGAGGCTCCGCGTCGGCAGCACCAGATGATCGAGCGGATGAATGCCGGTTGTTCGGGTCATAGCGGCGCGATGTGCATCATTCCGCAGAACGGTTCAAGACGTGATTGCGATCCTGACCGCCGGCAGCGGATCAGCTGCCGGCCACGACATCGGCTGAATAGCGCAGTTCGCGCAATGGTTTGACCTTGGCCGTGGTCTGCGCATAGAGCGGATGCGCCTTGTAGGCGGCCAGCGCCGCATCATCGGCGAACTCGGCATAGACGACGACATCGACTTCGTCCGACAGTGGGTCGACCTTGGTGTTCAAGGTAACCTCGAAGAGACTGGAATGAGGAATGTTGCCGAGCGCCAAAAGCCCGGTGCGCACTACCTCGACATCCTCCTTGCGCCGCGCGCTGAAGAAAACGATATGCCGGATCAATCCCGCCTCCTCGATCTGAATGTCGGGGTCTTTAGTGAGGGCGGTCCCCTTGCGTCAACCGTTCATGGCGCCACGCGTCCTTGCGACGCGCCCCGCACGGTGCCGGACCTCATCTCGCGGCGATAAAACACCGCGAATGGCGCGCCGGGCTGCTCTTTTCAGAAGGGATATCAGGCCTTGCCGGTGACGTAGCGCACGACATGGGAAAGCTCCCTGACCGAGATGTCGAGATACCGGCCCTGATTGTAGAGACCGTCCCAGATCAGGAAGAACGCGATTGCCGCAATGACGATTACATAACGCATGGCTAAAGCTATCGCACAAGCGCGGCGGCGGCCATAGACGTTTTCGTTTTTGGGCAGCAGCCAGCCGACGCAAGGGCAGATGCCCAGGCGCCATGTGGCACAGCCCAGCTAACGACCTGCCTCTTGAAGTTTGCCCTCATGACGTGGAAGATTGTTGGCAGGCATTCGCTGGGAAGTGCACAAGCTCCGGCTAACGGGCGCGCACTTTCGTTCGAGCCTGCCTGTCGCCGGACCCGCGAGTTGCCGGGACCCGGCAGGCGTTCGAACCTGGCGAATGATCCAAGAGAACCGTGGCTCGGCAATTTGCGCCGGCACCACGGAAATCCAGGGGCATGAAATGGCACACGGGGACCATCAGAGTATAGCGCCGGGCGAAGCGGTCAGGCTCGACGAGTTCAATTTCGCCGAGATCGTCAAGGGCCTGCCGGCCAAGGCGCGCATGGTGCTGTCGGCGGCAATGAACCTGCCGCGCGGTTCGCTCAAGGTGAGGATGCCGGATGGCCGCGCCGTTCTCGTTGGCGGCAAGGGACCTGGCCCGGACGCCGAACTGGTGCTCAAGAACTGGCGCCTGCCCGGCCGCGCCTTTTCCGGCGGCACGATCGGCGTTGCCGAATCCTATATGGACGGTGATTGGGAGAGCCCTGACGTCACCAGCTTCCTGGAATTGTTCGTCGTCAATTCGGCGATCGGCGAACGCGTCGCCGGCGGCGCCAGCTGGCTCATCAACACCGTCCAACGCATCCGCCACTGGTTCAACGAGAACACGCACACCGGTTCGAAGCGCAACATCTCGGCTCATTACGATCTCGGCAACGCCTTCTATAAGGAGTGGCTCGACCCGAGCATGACCTATTCCTCGGCGCTCTACGCCAATGGCGCCAATGACCTGGAGAGCGCCCAGGCTGCCAAATACCGGGCGCTGGCCAGGGATACGGGTATCGGCGACAAGGATCATGTGCTGGAGATCGGCTGCGGCTGGGGTGGCTTTGCCGAATTCGCGGCGCGCGAAATCGGCTGCCGCGTTACCGGACTGACGATCAGCCGCGAACAGCACGATTTCGCCAAGGCGCGCATCGCCAAGGCTGGGCTTTCCGACAAGGTCGACATCAAGCTGCAGGATTACCGCGACGAAACAGGGACTTACGATCGCATCGCGTCGATCGAGATGTTCGAAGCGGTCGGCGAGAAGTACTGGCCGGTGTTCTTCTCGAAGATGAAGGCCTGCCTGAAACCCGGCGGCACCGCTGGCCTGCAGATTATCACCATCAACGAAGCCGCCTACGACACCTATCGCGCCAGGCCGGATTTCATCCAGCGCTATGTCTTTCCGGGCGGCATGCTGCCGACGCCGTCGATCCTGAAGACGCTCGGTGCGGACCATGGCCTTGCTCATCTGCGCGAGCGGGTGTTTCCCGACGACTATGCGCGCACGCTCGCCGAATGGCGGCATCGCTTCTGGGCGTCGTGGGAGAAGATCGTGCCGCTCGGCTTCGACGATCGTTTCAAGAAGCTCTGGGAGTTCTACCTGCACTATTGCGAAGCCGGCTTCCGCGCCAGCTATATCGATGTGCGCCAGGTGGTCTACAAGGCGTAAGCTGGCGCGGTGAGCATGTCCCCGCAGCGTTGAAATTGCGGGCTTGCGCCAAAAGCGCCGATCGCGACGTCTTCATGCGAACGTGATGCAACCACGATCGCGCGGCGCCCGTTCTCACGCACCAGACGCCCCGCGCCCCAACCAACGCCGAGCGCCTCTGACCATAGGAGGCTTCCATGAAGCGAACTGTTGCCGCCATTGCCATGCTGCTTGCCGCCGTATCCGCAGCCGACGCACGGCGCGTCGCTTCACCCCGTCATGAACGATCCGCTGGGCCTCAGCATCAGCCCAACCTTGAGGCCTGGTGCGAGCGATCTCATCGACAACACACCAAGCTCGACCCTCCACGAGGTCCATGCTCCGGCCGGGATGTCGCCCTTGACCGTGCCCAGCGACCCGACTGGCACGTCGCTTGAGCCGACGCAGCCAGTCAGCCCGCAAGCGCCCGCGACAGCCTTGCCGCTGACACCGGTGCCCGCAACCAATTGAAGCTGCGCGACCAAGGACGAGCTCACGCCTAACTGGCGTGAGTTCGCTTCCCGCGGATTGCGCACCAATCTTCAAAGAGTAATGCGATATTTCGCAAAACCGGATTCGCCCTCGCCTGCCGGTTCGATCTTCAGCGATTTCACATCGGCGATGAAATCCTTTGCCTTGACGCCCGTCTCGAACACGACGCTGGTTCCAGGCAGCGGCGCGAACGACCAGTTGCCGTCGGCGGACGGGTTGATCGTGCCCTGGCTCACAATGTAGCGAACGATGACGTCGCGGTTGGTGTCCGGCGCCTCGTAGATGATCTTGGAGGCATTGATGTCGGGGAAATTGCCGCCGCCGCCGGCGCGATAATTGTTGGTCGCAACGACGAATTTCTGATTGAGATCAATTGGTTTTCCGTCGAACATCAGGTCAACGATGCGGCTCGAACCGGCGTTCGCGACACCGCCCTTGGCATCGTATTTCGGCGGCTGCGACAGATCGATCTTGTAGGAGACGCCGTCGATGACGTCGAAATTGTAAGATGGGAAATCGGTGTTGATAAGCGGCTGGTCAGCCTTCCCCGCCTCGATCCTGTTGAAGATTCCGGCCGACATTTCCAGCCATTCCTTGACCTGCGCTCCGGTGATTTCGACGGCGCGCACGGTGTTGGGATAGAGATAAAGGTCGGCGACGTTCTTGATGGCGATGTCGCCGACCGGCACGTCTGTGTAGTAGTCGGCGCCGTTGCGCCCGCCGGCCTTGAAGGGAGCGGCGGCCGACAGCAGCGGCACATCCTTCCACTGCGTGCTCTTGAGGATGTCCTTCAAATACCAGGTCTGCGCCTGGCTGACGACCTGCACCGACGGATCGTCGGCAACCAGCGAGAAATAGGAATAGAGCGGCGCGGAGGTCTTGCCGACGGGACGGCGCACATAGGCCAGGGTCGCCTGGTGGTCCTGCTCGAGCGCCGCGATGATGCGCTTGTCGTCGGGGACAGTCGGCTTGTTCTTGTTGTCGACGCGCTCGAAGATCGGCCTCGCCTCGGAGGTGGCGGAAACGACCTTCCACTTCGATCCGTCACGCTCCAGCATCAGGTCGATCAGCCCCATATGCGAGCCCCAGAAGCCACCCATCACGGCGGGCTTGCCCTGCAGCGTGCCTTTTTGCGTATCGACACCGTCGAGGGACTGGAAATCCTTCTTGCCGGGGAACACCAGATGCTGGTGGCCGGTGAACACGGCATCGATGCCATCGACGCCGGCGACGAAGAACGAGGCGTTCTCCATCATGTCGCCCTGCTTCACATCGATGCCGGAATGCGAGAGCGCGATGACGATGTCGGCGCCCCCCTCCTTCATCTGCGGCACCCAGGCCTTGGCCGCCTCGACGATGTCGCGCGTCTTGACGTTGCCTTCGAGATTCTTGAGGTCCCAGACCATGATCTGCGGCGGCACGAAGCCGATAATGCCGATCCGGATCGGCTGATCAATGCCCGAACCGTCCTTGATCTTCTTGTCGAGGATCACATAGGGCTTGAGATAGAGCTTGTCGTCGCGCGGGTTGGCGGCAAGCTCGGTGCCCCGGATCAGATTGGCGCAAACGAATGGGAAATTGGCACCGGCCAGCACCTTGTCCAGGAAGGACAGGCCGTAATTGAACTCGTGGTTGCCGAGCGTCGAGCACTCGTAGCCGAGCAGGTTCATGCCTTTCATGATCGGATGCAGATCGCCGTCCTTCAGGCCTTTCTCGTAGGCGATGTAATCGCCCATCGGATTGCCCTGCAAAAGGTCGCCATTGTCGATCAGCATCGAATTGACGGCTTCCTTGCGCACCGCATCGATCAGCGACGCCGTGCGCGACAGGCCCATCGTGTCGTTGGCTTTGTCGGCGTAGTAATCATAAGGCAGCACGTTCACGTGGATGTCGGTGGTCTCCATGATCCGAAGATGCGCCTGGTTGGCCTGTGCCCGGGCGGAGAAGGGATGAAGCACGATCAGCGCCCCTGTGGCTGCGGCGCCAGCGAGGAAACCGCGGCGAGAGACTGGATGGAGCAGTTGCGACATGTTTTCTCCTCTTTGACGACCTGACGACCTGACGCCCTGCCCCGAAGCGAACTTGGCGCCGAAATCGGCTCAAGTCCACTCAAGAAGCCGCGCGCATCCGGACATCAATCCATCAGCACCAGATGACGCGCGGATGAATGGGACAGTGGAGAAAAGTCAGGTCTTGTCGTCGTCGCCTTGGGTGATCAGCCGGGCGCTGCGCTGGCCTGTGACGTAGATCCATAGCCAGCTCAGGGAAACCGCAAGCCGGTTGCGGAAACCGATCAGGAAATAGATGTGCGCGATGCCCCACAGCCACCAGGCGAGCCAGCCCGTCAGCTTGATCCAGCCGAAATCGATCGCGGCGGCGCGTTTGCCGATCGTCGCCAGATCACCGGCGTGCTTGTAGTGGAACGGACGGGTGGTCCCGTCACCGCCGAGCCTGGCCTTGATCGTCGCTGCGACATGCCGGCCCTCCTGCTTGGCGGAAGGCGCCACACCAGGGACCGGCCGTCCACCCGGCCGCAGCACAAGGGCGGCGTCGCCGATGACGAAAATCTCCGGGCTGCCGGGCACGCTGAGGTCGGGCTCGACGAGCACCCTGCCCGCGCGGTCCGCCTTCGCCCCCAGCCATTCGGCGGCGGGCGAAGCGGCAACGCCGGCTGCCCACAGGATCGTTCTCGCCTCCAGGTGCTTGTCGCCAAAGACGACCCCTTCGGCATCGCAGCGTGTCACGGCACGTCCGAGTTCGACCGTCACGCCGAGTCGCTCGAGTGCCCTACTGGCGTAATCGGAGAGTTTTGGCGCGAAATTGGCCAGGATGCGGTCACCGGCCTCGATCAGCACCACGCGTGTTTGCCGCGTGTCGATGTTGCGGAACTCGCCGCGCAGCGTGTCATGCGCCAGCTCGACGATGGTGCCGGCCAGTTCCACCCCGGTCGGCCCACCGCCGACGATCGCAATGGTCAGCAGCGCCTGGCGCTTGGTGGGATCGGTTTCCCGCTCGGCCTGCTCAAAGGCCAGGAGAATGCGGCGCCGGATGGTGGTGGCGTCCTCCAGCGTCTTCAGCCCCGGCGCGAAAGGCTCCCATTCGTCGTGGCCGAAATAGGCATGGCGGGCGCCGGTGGCGAGCACCAGCGTGTCGTAGGCGACGGCGCTGCCGTCATCGAGCAGCACGCGTTTGCCGGCACGGTCGACGCCGGTGACATTGGCCAGCAGCGTCGTCACGTCCTTGCGCTTGCGCAAGAGATGGCGGATTGGCCAGGCAACCTCGGAGGTTGCCAGCGCCGTCGTCGCCACCTGGTAAAGCAGCGGCTGGAAAAGATGATGGTTGCGCTTGTCGATCATGGTGATGCGCACCGGTGCGCCTGACAGCGCGTGGGTGAGTTCGAGGCCGCCGAACCCCGCGCCGACAACGACGACATGATGGCTGGCTTCGTTCATCTCATTCACCCTGACGGCGAGATTGCCTAGCCTAGATGTAGGTATTTTTGTGCAATGCAGCAACAGAAGGACGGTGCCCGGGACTCGCCGTCCCATGTCGTGAATGCACAAGTTGTATCGTGTCGCGAGGTATAGCGTCATAGACCACGCTATGAGGTGATGCATGGCCAACGATCATGACGGCGACAGCCCGGCGCAGTACTCCTCGCCGCCTTGCTTCATGCACGAACTCGATCCGGAATTCCGGGCACCGCTATCCGACTGGACCGATGTGCGGCGCTGGCGCAAGGCCGAGCGCGAGCGCCTGATCGCCGCCCGCCTTGCTGTTTCGGCCGACGCGCGCACGGCCATGTCCCAGCGCATCGCCGAAGGGCTCGACACGATCATCGGCGAGATCAGCGGCCGCATGGTCAGTCTTTACTGGCCGTTTCGCGGCGAACCGGATCTGCGTCCCTGGATGGCATCAATCAACGAGCGCGGCGGCCGCACGGCGCTGCCCATCGTCGTCGAGAAAGGGCAGCCGTTGATCTTTCGCGCCTACAAAGCGGGCGACCGGCTGGAAAAGGGCATCTGGAACATCCCGATACCGGCCGAGGGCAATCCGGTGCTGCCGGACATCGTCATCTCGCCGATCGTCGGCATCGATCCGGCACATTATCGCCTGGGTTATGGCGGCGGCTTCTTCGACCGCACGCTGGCCGCAATGCCGTTCAAGCCGCTGGTCATCGGCGTCGGCTACGAACTGCAGCGCATCGCCACCATCTACCCGCAGCCGCACGACATTCCGATGGATCGGGTGGTGACGGAGGCCAGCAGCTAGGCCGAAGCTCCCGATTTCGTCATCCCTGGGCGAAGCAGCCGCGGAGCGGCGTCGCGAAGACCCTGGGATCCATTCCGTGACCCTAGTCGAGGAGTGCAGCGGAGCAGAATTCTGCACCGTGGTGACGCGTTTGAGTCCCGGCATGGATCCTGGGGTCTGCGCCGCGTCGCTTCGCTCCTTGCTCCGCCCCAGGATGACGAAGCGGCTGACCGTGTCGAACCAGACCTCAAGCCATTTCCGGCTTCATGCCCATGGCCGTGCGGTCGACGATTTCGCGCAAGGCAAAGGACGAGTTGATCTTGGTCACGTGCGGCATGGCCGACAGCCATTCCTTGTGGATGCGCTCATAGTCGACCAGGTCCTTTGCCGCGATGCGCAGGATGTAATCGTATTCGCCCGACATCAGGTGGCAGGACAAGACATTGGGGCAACGCTTGATCGCCGCCTCGAAATCCGACAGCGTCTTCTCGAACTGGCCCGACAGCGATATGTGCACGATCGCCGTCATCTGATGACCGAGCGCTGCGTTGGACAACCGGGCGTGGTAGCCGCGAATGGTCCCGGATTTTTCCAGATTATCGAGCCGGCGCGAACAGGCCGACTGCGACAGGCCAACCTTCTCGGCAAGCGCCGCATTGGGTATCCTGCCGTCCTTCTGCAAAGTCTCGAGAATGGCGATATCGATCCTGTCGAGCGGCATTTTTCGTGAATCCTGCGAATATCCTGCTATTTCGCGCAAGGATTATCGAAACCCGCCTGTCCGCGCAAGCGCATTCGCAAACACTTGCACGCCGATTCGTGGTTCACTCCGACAATACAGGGAGTGAGCCCAAAAAGGGCCCGGATCAGGAGAAGACAATGCGCGTCGGTTGCCCCAAGGAAATCAAGAACCACGAATATCGCGTCGGCCTCACGCCAGGCTCGGTGCGCGAATATGTGGCGCACGGCCACGAAGTGCTGGTCGAGGCCGGAGCCGGCGCCGGCATCGGCGCCGATGACAACGCCTATCGCGCCGCCGGCGCCACTATTGCCAAGACCGCCGCCGATGTGTTCGCCAAGTCGGACATGATCGTCAAGGTCAAGGAGCCACAGCCCAATGAGTGGGTGCAGCTGCGCGACGGCCAGATTCTGTACACCTATCTCCACCTGGCTCCGGATCCGGAGCAGACCAAGGGCCTGCTTGCATCCGGCGTGACCGCGATCGCCTACGAGACCGTCACCGACGACCGTGGCGGCCTGCCGCTGCTCGCACCGATGTCGGAAGTCGCCGGTCGCCTGTCGATCCAGGCCGGCGCTACGGCGCTGCAGAAGGCCAATGGCGGCCGTGGCGTGCTGCTCGGCGGCGTGCCCGGCGTGCTGCCCGGCAAAGTCACCGTGCTCGGCGGCGGCGTCGTTGGCCTGCATGCCGCCCGCATGGCCGCCGGCCTTGGCGCCGACGTCACCATCATCGACCGTTCGATCCCGCGCCTTCGCCAGCTCGACGACCTCTTCGCCGGCCGCGTGCACACCCGCTACTCCACCGTCGAGGCGCTTGAGGAAGAATGCTTCTCGGCCGACATCGTCGTCGGCGCCGTGCTGATCCCGGGCGCTGCGGCACCCAAGCTCGTCACCCGCGAAATGCTGTCGGGCATGAAGAAGGGCTCGGTGCTGGTCGACGTCGCCATCGACCAGGGCGGCTGCTTCGAGACCTCGCATGCGACGACTCACGCCGAGCCGACCTACGAGGTCGACGGCGTCATCCACTATTGCGTCGCCAACATGCCCGGCGCGGTGCCGGTCACCTCGGCCCATGCCCTCAACAACGCAACGCTGCACTATGGTCTGCAACTCGCCGACAAGGGCCTGAAGGCGCTGGTCGACGACCATCATTTGCGCAACGGGCTCAATGTCCACAAGGGCAAGATCACGAATCGCGCGGTGGCCGAAGCGCTCGGCTACGAACTGGTCGAGCCGAAAGCTGTTCTGGCTGCATAAGCTGAACTACAAGAGTTTCCTCCTATCAGCCCGCCGGCCCGTGCCGGCGGGTTTTTTCTTGCCTGGTAAACGCAGACAACAAAAAAGCGGAGCCAAAGCCCCGCTTCCTCGATATCGAGATTGCCGCCGGTTCATCCGCGGTCGGCCAATCGATCGACAGTCACTTTCTATCGCATCTATGCGACGGGAGTACGACAGCTTTCCCGACCGCAATCCTCGTGGTTCAGGCCCGTTCAATCCGGCACTGGTAGCAGTTGTTGCGCGCCGAGCGGACATGCACGTAGGCAATGTCGTCGCGTTCGAACAGCGTCTCGGCCCGCGCAATGATTGCCTCGGTCGGGATGACACCGCCACTGCCGTAGACGATGCGGTCGTCCTTGCCATAGCCGCGCACGATGTAGTCCGGGCTTTCGAGAATCTCGGGAAGTTCTTCGGTCGCGGCCGCACGCTCGCACTGCTCGGCGTGCAGGAAGATCGGGCCGGTTTCAGCATAGGGCTGAAGCTCCGGAAAGGGGCGGTAGGCAAGGATGAGATAAGCATCGCCAGCAGCGATGTTATTCAGGCAATGCCGGCAAGGCATGCCGTCACCGTCTGAAATCCTGCGTTCGGGCGTCTGGCCGTATGAATCGGGACCACCGCCCTGCAGTGCCCTGACATGGTCGGTGGGTAGCGCCTTGAACTGAATGGTCATCGTGAAATCTCCGGTGTTGTCGGCCGGAAATTATCTACTCGAGCCGATGCTTCCCACCCGATTCCTGCCAAGAATCGAGGGACCGACCCGATGTTCGTGATCAGTCCCTCGCATAGATCAAAAGCACCAGTGATGGCGCCATGCCAACAATCTAAACCGGCTAACTAAAGTTGGCAGAGCTCCGGATCACCGGATGAAATCGTCAAAGCGCCGCAATGTGACCCTGCGGTTCTGCCAGTTTTCGTTCTGCGTCGGCACGAGCAGGAACTCCTCGCCGTAGCCCACGGTTTCCAAGGCATAGCCGGGCACGCCAAATTCGCGCACCAACGTGCGTTTCAGCGAAGCAGCGCGCTGTTCGGACAGTATCTGGTTCGACTGGAAGGAGCCGACGGCATCGGTGTGCCCTTCGATCAGCACGCGGGCACCGGGATCGCGGCGCAGGATGCGTTGCAGCGCGTCGGCGATGTTTTCGATCTTGTCGTATTGCGAATTGGAGATGGCGGCCGAGCCGAAGGCAAAATTGATCGACTGGATGTCGATCGAGCGCGCCATGCGGCGCAAATCGGGCCGGCGTTTGAATTCGCGGATGGTGACGCGCTCGTTCGGCCGCAGCTTCACCCGGGGCGCCGCCTCGAGCTTGCGCTCGATCGTCGCGGCCGAGGGCGTCGTCGCCTGGGCGGCGGCAAGGCTCGGCATGGCAATCGCGGCGATCAGCGCGGCGGCAAGGGTACGGCGTGTCAGCATGTCTTTTCTCCTTCGGCCTCTGCCGCATTGATGATGCGGGCAACATGCCAAAGGCAGGCTGAAGCAGCGATGAACGAACGGTTCAGGTTCCGGCTGATCTCACGGCCGCATGACGCTGGCCGAGCGCTCGGCGAAAGGCAGCGGATGCACGACCTCTTTCTTCTGCGCGACCGGCCTGAAACCGAGTTTCTGGTAGAGCGGCAGAGCCGCCGGATGGTCAAGCGTGCAGGTTTGCACCGTCACCCGTTTCGGCCCATGCGACCAGGCGGCTGAAATCGCCGAGCCCAGGAACCAGCGGCCAATGCCTTGCCCGGTGGCGTGTTCCATCATGCCGAAATAGGCAAGCTCGACCTCATCAGGCAGATGCGGCTTGAGATCGAAGAAGCCGGCCGGCGCGCCGTCGAGATAAAGCACCCTGATGTCGCGGTCCTCACGGTGGATGCCGGCCGCAAGCTCGTCATCGTCCAGCCTGAGAACATTAACCCAGTGCCATTTGCGCCCGACCCGGTCCATCAAATAGCGATAGAAATGCAAGGGAATATCCTTGGTCTTCAGCAGCGCGACCTGGCGGTTGTAGGGCACTGGCGGCGAGATGGCAGGAGGGGCATGCATTTCAAGAAAAGTCACCGTGACTTCAATGTCCTGCAGCACACCGTTTTCCATCGCGTTCATTCCTTGCCGGTCTTGGCGGGGCCGGTCACGACAGGCGTGTCGGAGAGCCCGCCCCACTCGGTCCATGAGCCGTCATAAAGCCTGTTGTCGGTATGGCCAAGCGTCTCCAGCGCCAGCGTAACCACCGCAGCCGTAACACCAGAGCCGCAGGATGTGACGACGGGCTTCGACAGGTCAATGCCGGCGTCCTCGATCACTTTGCGCAAACGGTCCTTCGACAACAGCATGCCGTTTTCCGACAGTGCTGAGTACGGCACATTGCGCGCGCCCGGCATATGACCGGAGCGGATACCCGCGCGGGGCTCGGGCTCGGCACCGGTGAAGCGGCCGGGTCCACGGGCATCGGCAATCTGGCTTGCGCTGGTCTCGACGATCCGGCGCATGTCGGCGAGGCTGGCGACGCGGCCGGCGTCGAAATCGGCATGGAACACGCTCGGCGCGATCTTCGTCGGCTCGGCCGTCACCGGCCGGCCGGCCACCTTCCAGGCGTCGAAACCGCCGTCCAGAATATAGGTCTGGAAAACGCCCATGATGCGGAACATCCACCAGGCTCGGGGTGCCGAGAAAAAGCCGGGACCGTCATAGACGACAATGGTGTCGTCGGCGGAAACGCCCATCGAACCAACATATTGCGCGAAATGCTGAGGCGAAGGCAGCGTGTGCGGCAAAGCAGCGTCGGGATCAGAAACCGCGTCCTGATCCAGGAAGCGGGCGCTTGGAATGTGGGCCGCATTATATTCGGCGCGCGCGTCGCGCTTTTGCGCAGGCAGGTACCAGGAAGCGTCGACAACGGTCAGGCCCGGCTGACCGAGGCGCGCCTGCAGCCAATCCGCGTCGACTGTGAAAGGGCTGTCCTCGGCCATTCTCGTTCTCCTGCTCATGTTCGGCAAAACTTTGTTTAGCTTGGCAATTTGGATGCGTTCGAGCACGCGACATTCGCTTTGGATACGCGACGCGACCGGCCGCTGCGGTCCGTTGATTCCGATTGTTTTCGTGTTTCGTGGCGAGTACGGATTGATCGTTATGATCTGGGGTGGGCGGGGTCAATAATCTCGGCATGAGCAATCTTCTGTTTTCCCGTATTCCCAGCAATCCAGTTTCGCTGGGACTCGTTTGCAACTTCATCGCGCATTATCCGCCTTTTGACGGCTACGAATTCGGCCTGATGGTGAAGACGCTGCGCTATCAGCTGGATCAGCAGACCCATATGATCGGCTCGATCGACGACGCCATCGTCGCTTACGTTGGCTGGATCCAGACCAGCCGCGAAATAGCCGAAGCCTGGGCGACGAATGGTGGGCCGCTCAACCCCTTCCCCGGCGGCGACGCCACCGCGGTGACGGTGCTGGCGGCGCGGTCTTCGTCCCACATTCTGCCGATGATCAAGGAAGCCAAGCGCATCAACCTGGACAAATCGGTATTCTGGAAGCGCGACTTCATCGACAACCGCGGCTCGGTCAAGCGTGCCGTCCGCAAGCGCAACGCCTGATGGATCCGGCCGGCTTCGCCGAGGCGCTGACGCAAGAAATCCTCATCCGGCTGGATGACCGCTATGCCGCGATGTTCGTGCGCATCTGGCGACCGGCCGGCACGCCGCGCGCGACGGTGTTCTGCCTGCACGGCTTCACCGGCAATGGTGCCGACTTCGACTATCTCGCCACCTTCCTGTGCCGCAATGGCTTCCTGGTTATCTGCCCCGATTTGCTGGGGCGCGGGCGCAGTGCCTATCTGGGGTCGGGATACGACATCAATGTCTACTCCAAATGCCTGCGCGCGCTCGGCGAGTTCGCTGGCACGGAGAACCATTTCATCGGCACTTCGTGGGGCGGCTCGATCTTGCTGCTGTTTCTGCAGATGACCCGCTCCAAGGCCGCTAGAATCATTCTCAACGACGTCCCCATGCTCGGCGGACCGAAGGTTGACGCGATGAGACACGAAGTCCTCAGGGAAAGTACGCTTGCGTTCGACACCCGCACGGCGGCCAGGGACTATCTAAGCGCCACCAGAGCGGCCATAGGCCCGGTCGAGGACTCGGTGTTCAACCGCTATGTCGAGAACCGGATCACCGCCGGTCCCGATGGCTTCCGGCTCGCCTACGACCCGGCCACGACGGGAAATTTCGGCGCCCTCGCCGGCCGCGAATACGATCTCTTCCCAATCGCCGCCAAGATCGACGCCCGCATCCTGCTGCTATACGGTCGCGATAGCCAAGTCATCGACCGGCGGGCCATCGAGCGTACGCGGCTGGCACGGCCTGATCTGTGGCTTGTGGACAACATCGATGCGGGCGATCCGCCATCGCTGATGACACTGGACCAGGCTCTGCTCATCCTGGGATTTCTGTCTGCCGCTTGAAAAACTGGCGTGTCGTGGTGGGGTTGGTTTCGGAAATGCATTTCGACGATTTGTACAGCGAATATGTCACCGCGACCCATGATCGCCAGAGCTCCACCGAAAACCCTGCCAAAATCCTCATCTGCACGACACCGCGAACGGCGGGGCATTCCTATTGTCAGGTCTTGCGGCAGTTCGGCCTGGGAATGCCGACGGAGTATTTTCAGTGGCAGTACGCCTTGCCGCTGATGAGACGGTGGTCGGCTGACGACACCATGGACCTTGAAAAACTCAATCAGCAGGCGCCGGCCTATGGTCGCCATCTTCTGGCGAAAAGGACGGAGAACGGTGTATTCGCCGCCAAGATCTTCTTTGAAAACCTGCCATTCGCGCGCAGTTCAATCGGCGATGACAACGGCAACTCGTTCTATGTCTTCCTCTCCAGGAGAAACAAGGTCGATCAGACCATAAGCCTGCTCTCGATGCTGCATACGGGCCAGCCGTTCGACAGTCAGGAGACACTGCCTGGAATTCCCACAGTAACAACTTTGACCGAGAGGGTTGTCAGGGATACCGCCCAGTATATTCTCGATAGCGAGATCAGGTGGAAAAATTACCTAAACGCCCTTGATCGGCGCAGGGTGGCGGAGGTCTGCTATGAGGACTTTATCGCAAACCAGCAGGAAAGCGCTTCCGCCACGATGGGCAACTGGTTCCCAGACTTCGAATTGAAATCAAAAACCATATCGACAAGCATGCGCTATGCGCATGATGTCGAGCTCAAGACCATGATGAAACGTCAGTTTGGGGACTACGTCAGGCGGTTCTGGCAGGACCACGCCTAACGCCGGCGCATCATCGCCTCAAAACACTGACCGAAGACCCCTGCGCCGGGCGCAAGGCCAACGCATAGTCGAACCGGATCACATCGTCGGCCCGGCTGAAAGCGAACTGCCGCACAATGGCGAGGACCGCCTCCCTGACTTCCAGCCGGCCGAGGCGCGCGCCACCACACATGCGCGGTCCGGTAAGGAAGGGAATAAAGGCCCGTCGATCAAAGCTGTTCTCGAGGAATTCCCTGCGGCTGGCGTCGAAGACACGCGGGTTTGACCAGAAGGCTGGATTCTGGTGCACGCCAACGATCGATACCATGATCAGTTGCCCGGCATAGAGTTTCTGGCCGTCGAGAACCGTATCGGCGCCGACTTCCCGGGTCAGGAACGGTATCGGCGGGAAATAGCGCATCGTCTCGTTGATCATGCAATCGGTGTACGGCGTTTGTGCCTCGCCCGAGAGAACCTCCGCATGGATACGCTCCTGCACCTGCAGGTTGGCACCCAGCCGATCGATCACCCAAAGAGCGGTGGTCACCGTCGTCTCGACGCCAGCGAAGAAATTCATGACGAACTCCTCCACCGGTGAGAAGTCCTCCAGGTCGGAGGCCAGATCCCTGAAGCGGTCCATCTCAGCGGCCGCCCGGGAGTCCGCCATCAGCAGCGATGTGAAATCGGCAACAACCGCGCGGGCATCCTGGATGACATTCGTGCGCTCGGCGCTCGTCGGCGATACCCAGGAATAATATTGGAGGCGCCTCAGCACGTCGCGGACCCTGTCGAGCAGCAAGAGCGTCGCTGCCATATCGGGAACAAGACCGAAAGCCCGGTAAAATATCGTCATCGACGCCGCGAACAGAGCTTGCTGGATGGAGGGCAGCGTTGCGTCACTCCCGGCAAGACCGGCGGCGTAGAGCTCTGCCATCGGGTGCTGCTGCGCCGGCCTGGCTGCCGCCAGGTAGGTATCCTGGGTGATGGCGCGCCGAACCGACCAATCCTCGCCATTGGTGTTGAAGCGGCTGAAACCGAGAGCCGAGATCAGGGAGAAATTCTTGCGGAAGAGTTCCGGCGCCTTGACGATGGTGTCAACGGCTTCCGGGTTGTCGAAGACAATCAGGTTGCCGAGACTGCCAGCCCTTCCATTCGTTTCCATCTGCCCGCTTTGGGCAAAAAGTGCATATACGAGGTTGTTGAGAACGCTTTCGATCTGCGCCTGATTGTCCATCAATGCTCCCCCGGCAGTCTCGAACGCCACAGGCGTCGCGCTAACATTCGCCTACAAAACCCACGGCTATCTTATTTGATTCTCGGGGAGAAAAAGCCATCTGTGGCAAACGCGTAACACTGCCGAGCAAATTATTATAACAGCTATCTCGCGGGGTACCGCTGCGGTAATGTGCGAGTGGGCTAATAACTATTGATTTGTTTCCAGGCGGGGAAAAATGCGAAATCACGTTTCAAGCAAGCTTCTTGCTACTGTTGCAGCGTCGGCTGCTTCGGTGACATCTGTTGGTGTGGTTGCGGCCCATGCCGCCGATGCGCAGACAATTGATCCAGCAGTGGTCGATTCCCGCATCAAGATTGCCTTCGAAGGCGCGGTCTATCAGTCCAACGTCGACAAGCTTGGTGACACCACGGACAAACTAGGCAGCAACAACGGCTTTGGCGATCTCTATGGATCGGTCGCGCTGACCAAAGCGATTTCTCCGGATGTCGACTGGCGCCTCGCCGGGTCCTTTCATGCAGGGCAGGATAATGACACCAGTTTTGACATACCGATAACGGGCAGCGACCCCGGCAACGTCAATCTTTCGTTTGGAAACAGCTACAATTTTCAGACGTTGGACTTCGATATCGGCAAGCACGTCCAGGCACAAAGCGCCGACATCCGCTTCTTCGGCGGCTTGCGGCTGCTGCACTCCAAGGAGGAAATCAGCCTGCACGAAGGCATTACCCGGGATAATCCGGCGGACAAGTCCGGCAGCGCCGACAAGCTCGGCTCGTCCGAATTTTACGGCATCGGTCCTCGCCTCGGCGCAGAAGTCTATTATCCCTTGGGTGAGACATGGGGTCTGACTGGCGCGGTTTCCGGTTCGGCCATGTGGGGCCGGCGCACGAACAAGATTAGCCTGAGCGCGACGCAGCACGATCCGGGCGCTATCCCGCCTGATCCGATCGATCAGACCATCAATGCAAGCGAAAGCCAGCATTCCAGCGAAGTGGTGACCAATGTCGACCTTTCCGGTGGCGTGACTTTCAAGCCATGGGACAACACCACGTTCACTGCTGGCTATCGGGTCGAGCAGTGGCACAATCTTCTCCAGCTCTCCGATAAGAGCACCCAGACGTTCAACGGGCCGTTCCTGCGCCTTGAAGTCAAGATGTAACCTAGCGGTTCGGGCTGCCGAGCTCGGACCGCGGCGTCGAATGGATTGCAATTGACTGAACTGGAAGTGGCGTTTGAATCGAAGTTTGCCGTAAACGGCAACGTCAAACTGCACTACACGGCGGCGGGCTCTGGCCCGCCGATTGTGTTTCTGCACGGCTTTCCGGATCACGGCATGGGTTGGCGCCGGCAGTTGGAAGCACTTTGCGGCCGCTACCGCGTGATTGCGCCCGACCTGCGGGGCTATGGGCAAAGCGATGCGCCGCAGGGCTACGGCAACTATGTGCTGGCAAACCTGATCAACGACGTGCTGGCCGTTCTGGCCGCGGAAAAGCTGACCCAGGCCGCCATTGTCGGCCACGACTGGGGTGGCATCGTTGCATGGTGGCTGGCCATACGCGCGCCGCAGGTCGTGCGCCATCTCGTCCTGCTGTCGACGCCGCATCCGCGCAATCATCTCAACGCCATTGCCGATCCGGCCAATGCCGAGATGATCGCCTACATACGCAGCTTCCAGGTACCCGGCGCAGCCCAGATGCTGAACATCGACGACCTTGCTACCTGGGTCGCCGATCCGCAGGATAGGCAGGCGCTGACGGACTCGCTGCGGCGATCCAGTCCGGAAGCAATGCTTGGCTATTACAGAGCCAACATTCCGCTCGGCAAGGTGCCAAGTCTGGGACAATTGCCACTCGTCAAGGCACCGACCCTGGTCCTGTTTGGCACCGACGATCCCTATGTTCCCGTCAGCGCTTTCGATGGCACGTTCCGCGAGGTCGACAATGTGACCGCGCTGATAGCTCTGCCCGGCGCCGGTCATTTCATCCACCATCAGGCAGCGAAGTTCGTCACCGAGCAGATCGAAGCCTGGGTGGAGAGACCGCCTTCCAGTTTCCGACACCTTGCGTAAGGTGTCTCACGGCCGCGTGAAGAATTGCAGCAGGCCGACCACCGTCTGACCTCAGGCCGCCGGCATCGGGCCGAAGCGGATCCGGAAGCGCCGGTTTTCGCGGCCCTTCTTCTCGATCTTGCCGATGTGGATTTCACCGATTTCGCCAGTGCTTTTGACATGCGTGCCGCCACAGGGCTGGCTGTCCACCGAAGCGTTGTCACCGATGCAGACAAGGCGGATCTTGCCAGTGCCGACCGGCGGCCGGACGTTCTTCGACTTCACCAGGCCGGGATTCGCGGCGAGTTCCTCATCGCTGATCAGCCTGGTGAAAATCGGATGATCGGAGCGCACCAGATCCATCAGGCGCGCGGTCACCTCTTCCTTCGAGAAGCTGGCGTCCGGAATGTCGAAATCGACGCGGCTGTCATCCTCGGAAACCGCCGCACCCGTGATCGGAAATGGGCAAACGACTGTAAGCAGGTGGCAGGCCGCGTGCATGCGCATCAGCAGATGCCGGCGCTCCCAGTCGATCGCGAGTTTGATCTTCTCGCCTACCGCCAGTGCCGCCTGCTCCGGCGTCGGCACATGGATGATCTCGTCCTTGGTCTCACCCGTGATGGTGGCCGCAATTGCGATGCGGCTGCCATCGGCGCGTTCGAGATAGCCGGTATCGCCTGGCTGGCCGCCCGAGGTGGCGTAGAAGATCGTCCGATCGAAAATGATGCCGCCGCGATCATTGACGGCAACGACCGTCGCGTCCGCCGTGCTGAGATAGGCATCGTCCCGAAATAGCGCTTCCGTCTTGTGCGCCATCACGTAACCTTTTCGAACGGCACCGAAATCTTGCTCTGCAGCTCCATCCAGCCCGGTACAGGCAGGTTCTTCTCGCGCAGGAATTCCGGGTTGAACAGCTTCGACTGGTAGCGCGTGCCGTAGTCGCAAAGGATGGTCACGATGGTGTGGCCAGGACCCAGTTCCCTGGCCAGACGGATGGCGCCGGCAATGTTGATGCCGGTCGAGCCGCCGACGCACAGGCCCTCTTCCTGGATCAGGTCGAAGACGATCGGCAGCGCGTCCTCGTCCTTGATCTGGAAGGAGAAGTCCGGCGTGAATCCTTCGAGATTGGCGGTGATGCGCCCCTGCCCGATGCCTTCGGTGATCGAACTGCCCTCGGATTTGAGCTCGCCACTGGTGTAGAAACTGTAGAGCGCGGCGCCCAGTGGATCAGCGAGCGCAATCTTCACATCCTTGCTCCTGGCTTTCAGCCCGAAAGCAACGCCGGCCAGCGTGCCGCCGGAACCGACCGACGAGACGAAACCGTCGACCTTGCCACCGGTCTGAGCCCAGATTTCCTCTGCCGTGGTGCGGATATGTCCATCTCGGTTGGCGACATTGTCGAACTGGTTGGCCCAGATGGCACCATTCGGCTCGCTCCTGGCCATCTGTTCGGCCAGCCGTCCCGACAGTTTCACGTAGTTGTTAGGATTCTTGTAAGGCACCGCCGGCACCTCGATCAGCTCGGCACCGAGTAACCGGATGGTGTCCTTCTTTTCCTGGCTCTGCGTATCGGGAATGACGATGACCGTGCGATAACCCAGCGCCTTGGCGACCAGCGTCAGGCCGATGCCGGTGTTGCCGGCCGTCCCCTCGACGATGACACCGCCCGGCTTCAACAGGCCGCGCTGTTCGGCGTCCCGGATGATGAACAGGCCGGCGCGATCCTTGACCGATTGCCCCGGATTCATGAATTCGGCCTTGCCCAGGATCTCGCAGCCGGTTTCTTCGGAAGCTTTGTTGAGGCGGATCAGAGGCGTGTTGCCGATCACGTCGATCACAGAACGGGGCATTCGGGATTCCTTGTGTGCGTGCGCCGAAACCCTAGAAACCCGAAGCTTCGGTTTCAAGGCAAGAATTCGTCTGGTCCAGTCGCATTTCAGGCACTGCGATCTAGACCGGGCTCGATATCGCACAGTTCATTTGTGTCTGCGGGCGAAAAGCACTCTTTTCATTCGATTTCCTGACCGCTAGAGCAAGGCACCAACAAACTCGGCAGGGCGCAGCATGACACTCTATCGGGCCGATCCGAAACACGGCGTCGCCTGGGTCACGGGCGGCTCGAGCGGCATTGGCCGCTCGCTGGCCAGGGATCTGGCATCCCAGGGCTATGCGGTGGCGGTAACGGCACTAGACGACGATCCGATTGACACGCTCATCGTCGAGACCGCGCAGATGCCGGGCAGCGTCAAGGCTTTTCCCTGCGATGTCACCGACGAACCGCGCATGGCAAGAACGGTCGCCGCGATCGAGAAGGAGCTCGGCCCGATCGTGCTCGCGGTCTTCAATGCGGGGAACTACATTTCGACGCCGGGGGAGGCTCTCGTCGTCAGCGACTTTCGCAAGTCCTTCGAGGTCAACTATTTCGGCATCATCAACGGGCTGGTGCCGGTTGTGGAGCATATGCGCGTGCGATCGCGCGGCCATGTCGTGCTCGTCGGATCGGTCACCGCCTATTTCGGCTGGCCGACCACGGCCGCCTATGGCGGCACCAAGGCGGCGATCAACATCTTGGCCGAGTCGCTGAAATATGACTTCGACAAGATGAACATCCGCGTCCAGGTGATAAACCCCGGTTTTGTCGACACGCCGCTGACCGAAAAGAACATGCTGCCGATGCCGGGCCTGATGCCGGTCAGCCGGGCGACGCGCCGCATGGTGAAGGCAATTAAGTCCGGTGGCTTCGAAGTCACCTTTCCATACCGCACGAGCTGGCCGCTGAAGTTTCTCGCTTTGTTGCCCAGGCCGATCACCCGGTGGGTGATCATCTTGACGACCAGCTGGAAGGCAAGGCCGCTGCATTACGAGCGCAAGCCGCCCAACAAATAGGATGCCCACAGGATTGGTGGTGTGGTTACCCGGACGGCCGTTGCCTGGTCATGGCCACCACCATAGGTTTGTTGTTGTTGCGTGGAGTCTGCAATGGGGCGACGGATCGTGCTTGTTGTGCTGGGCCTGATCGCCGTTCTTGCTCTGGCTTTCGTCTTCGGCCCACGCGTTCCCGCAGACACCACGATCCGCTTCGATCCTTCCGTCATCGGTGACGATCCGCAGGCCTATGTGGCAAAGGTGGAAGCCGCCGTGCCCGGTATCCGCGACGGGCTGGAGAAGGAGATCGTCTGGGCCAACCCGATGGTGCATGCCAAGACGCCGCTGTCGATCGTCTATATCCACGGTTTCTCGGCTTCAAAGGGCGAGGTCCGCCCGTTGCCCGACGACGTGGCCGACCAACTCGACGCCAACCTCTTCTACACCCGCCTCACCGGTCACGGGCAGGACGGCGCGGCTATGGCGCAAGGCAGCATCAATGCCTGGATCAACGACTATGAGGAAGCGCTCGCCATCGGCCGGGCGATCGGCGACAAGGTGGTCGTCATCTCGACCTCGACCGGCGGCTCGCTGGCGGCATGGGCGGCAACACAGCCCGGTGCATCGGATGGGGTGGCGGCGATTGCGTTCATCTCGCCCAATTTCGGCGTCAAGGCATCCGGAGCCGAGCTCCTGACCATGCCGTGGGGCAAGCAGATTGCCGAACTGGTGATCGGCAAGGAACGCAGTTTCGTGGCGCGCAACGCGCTGCACGAGAAATTCTGGACCACCAAATATCCGGTCGCCGCGACGCTGCCGATGCAGGCGCTGACGGAACTTGCCTATGGCGCGCCGGTGGAGAAGGCTGATATCCCGGCTTTGTTCATCTTCTCGGATATGGACAACGTGGTGCGGCCGGACCGCACGCGTGAGATCGCCGGGCGCTGGGGTGGCGCGCATGAGCTGGTCCCGATCGAAAGCACTGGCGATCCCGACAATCACGTCATCGCAGGCGACGCGCTGTCGCCGTCGACCACGGCCTTCCTGGCGCAACGGATTGCCGTCTGGGTCGAGGCGGTCGCGAAGTAAGGTTCGGAGACAAAAAGGGCGGCTGAAGCATCGCTTCAACCGCCCTTTCTCTATCGGTCAGGCAACCAGCCAGGCGCCAAGGCTTGGCCAATCGTCACGACGCTTCGTTTAGGCAGCGCGCGCCGCCGGACGCTTGCCGCCGAAGCGGCGTTTGTTGTTGCCCTTGAAAGGCTTGGCGCCTTCCGGCTTGCGCTCACCGGCGAAGGCCGGCTTGTCGCCGAAGCGCTTCTTGCCAAAGCCGTTGCCCTTGTTCTCGCCGCCCGGCCGCCTGCCGTCGCGACGGCCATTGCGGTCGTTGCGATCATTGGCCGGCTCGAAGCGCTCGTTCTTTTCAGCCGGATTGCGCTGCGGATCGGGGCTGCCGAGATGGTCGGCAACGATCGGCAGCTTGGTGCGGATGATGCGCTCGACCTGGCGCAGCTTGCTGTTCTCAGAAGGATCGCAAAGCGTGATCGCGATGCCGTCCATGCCGTTGCGGCCGGTGCGGCCGATGCGGTGGACATAGCTTTCAGCCTCGTCCGGCAGGTCGAAATTCACGACATGGCTGATGCCGGGGACGTCGATGCCGCGCGCCGCGATATCGGTCGCGACGAGAATGCGCACCGATCCCTCACGGAAATCGTTGAGCGCCTTCTGACGGGCGTTCTGCGACTTGTTGCCATGGATGACGGCGGCCTTGAAACCATCGCGTTCGAGGTCCTTGGTCACCCGGTCGGCGCCATGCTTGGTGCGCGAAAAGATGATGACGGACTTCATCGCTTCATCGGCGAGCATGGTCGACAGAACCTGACGCTTCTGCTTGGTGCGGGCGAAGACGACACCCTGCACGATCTCTGCCGCCGCAGTGCTTTGCGGCGAGACTTCGATGCGGACGGGGTTCTTCAAGAGGCCCTTGGCCAGTTCGGCGATCTCGTCCGGCATGGTGGCCGAGAACAGCGCCGTCTGGCGGTCGGGCGCGGTCGCCTTGGCGATGCGCTTGACGTCGTTGATGAAGCCCATGTCGAGCATGCGGTCGCCCTCGTCCAGAACCAGCCATTTGGTGTCGGAGAGGATGAGGTCGCCCTCGCGCACCAGGTCGGTCAAACGGCCGGGCGTGGCAATCAGGATGTCGACGCCAGGAGCAACCTTCTTCACCTGGCTGAAGCGCGAGACGCCGCCCAGCACCAGTGCGGTGGAGACATGCTGGCCTTTTGCGAGGATCTTGATGGTGTCTTCGATCTGCACGGCAAGTTCGCGCGTCGGCGCCAGGATGAGCGCACGGGCCGTCTTGGCACGGCGCTTGGTGCCGAGCGCGATGATCTTCGACAGGATCGGTAGCGCAAAGGCCGCGGTCTTGCCGGAGCCCGTCTGCGCGATGCCGAAAATGTCACGGCCTTCCAGCTGCGGCGGGATGGCCTGCATCTGGATCGGCTTCGGCTCGGTGAAGCCGGCGTTGTGGGTGGCCTTGAGCAGCGCACCCGTAATCCCCAGCGCTGCGAAACCGGTGAGTTCCGCGGTGTCGCTGCCGGGCAATGTGTTTTCGTTGGTCAAAATAATCTTCTTTCACGCGGCTCTATGGCCGCAAACATCAATGGCGGCAGGGCGCAACCTGCCGTCGAAAAATTTGATATGGAACGACAAGGCGGGCGGACGGTATCGTCCACTCGGCTGCGCTGTCGTGCCCGCAGGCGTCATGCCACGGGGCTTTTTCGCCGCCTTACCGATTTGCCGGAAAGAGGGAAAACAGACGCAACCAGTCTCATTTGTCGAGAAGGCCGGAATCTCCCGGCCCAAGCGCCTATGGGCTGCATATGGCTGAGTTCGCCTCGGAATGCAAGAGGTGTCATGTTGCAGTGCAGCAAAAACCGGTCAAAAGCCAACGCTTGCGCTCCCTGGCGGGCATCATTACCACAAAGCAGCTTCCACTGGGGACCGAGCGATGAAGGACGTGCTGAAGGAACTCGAGCGCCGGCGTGAGATCGCCCGCATGGGTGGCGGGCAGGCGCGCATCGATGCCCAGCACAAGAAGGGCAAGCTCACGGCGCGAGAGCGCATCGAGGTGTTTCTCGACGAGGGTTCGTTCGAGGAATTCGACATGTATGTCGAGCATCGCTCGACCGATTTCGGCATGGAGAAGACGAAGATCGCCGGCGACGGTGTCGTCACCGGCTGGGGCACGGTCAACGGTCGCCCGGTCTACCTTTTCGCCAAGGATTTCACTGTGTTCGGCGGGTCGCTGTCGGAAGCCCATGCCGAAAAGGTCATCAAGGTGCAGGAGATGGCGCTGCGCAACCGCGCGCCGATCATCGGGCTCTATGATGCCGGTGGCGCGCGCATCCAGGAGGGCGTGGCCGCCCTTGGCGGCTATGCCGAGATCTTCCAGCGCAACGTGCTTGCCTCCGGCGTCATTCCGCAGATTTCGGTGATCATGGGCCCGTGCGCCGGCGGCGACGTCTATTCGCCCGCCATGACCGACTTCATCTTCATGGTGCGCGACACCTCCTACATGTTCGTCACCGGCCCGGATGTGGTGAAGACTGTCACCAACGAGACGGTGACCGCAGAAAGCCTCGGTGGCGCCTCGGTGCACACGACGAAATCCTCGATCGCCGACGGCGCTTATGACAATGACGTCGAGGCGCTTTTGCAGATGCGCCGGCTGGTCGATCTGCTGCCTGCGTCGAACACATCTGACATTCCCGAGATCGAATGCTACCAGTCGGTCACCGACCATGATTTGTCGCTCGACCGGCTGATCCCCGACAACGCCAACAAGCCCTACGACATCAAGGAGCTCATCCTGAAGGTTGCCGATGAAGGTGACTTCTTCGAAATCCAGCAGAGCTTCGCCAAGAACATCGTCACCGGCTTCGGACGCGTCGAAGGCCGCACGGTCGGCTTCGTCGCCAACCAGCCGATGGTGCTGGCCGGCGTGCTCGATTCCGATGCCAGCCGCAAGGCGGCGCGCTTCGTGCGTTTTTGCGATTGTTTCTCGATCCCGATCGTCACCTTCGTCGATGTGCCGGGCTTCCTGCCCGGCACCGCGCAGGAATATGGCGGGCTGATCAAGCATGGCGCCAAGCTGCTTTTCGCCTATGCCGAAGCGACCGTGCCGAAGATCACCGTCATCACCCGCAAAGCCTATGGCGGCGCCTATGACGTGATGGCGTCGAAACATCTGCGCGGCGACATGAATTATGCCTGGCCGACGGCGCAGATCGCGGTCATGGGCGCCAGAGGCGCGGTCGAGATCATCTACCGCAAGGACATTGGTGACGCCGAAAAGATCGCAGCCCATACAAAGACCTACGAGGATCGCTTCCTGTCGCCCTTCGTCGCCGCCGAACGCGGTTATGTCGATGAGGTGATCATGCCGCACTCGACCCGCCGCCGTATTGCGCGCGCGCTCAGAATGCTGCGCAACAAGGATATGCAGAACCCCTGGAAGAAGCACGACAACATCCCGTTGTGAAGCGACCGATGGGCGTCTGCCAGCGGCAGCCGTCGAACACTCACTCCTCCTCGGCCGCGCCGAACCCCGCGTCCCTGGGCACGCTGGTCGCGCTCGCCCAGGGTGTTGCGTGGTTGTCGATACGCATCTGGAAGATGAAATAGGTCGGCGAGCAGAAGCCGATGCCTTTCACTTTAGCGGCACCCGGCGTGTCCGACGGCAGCGACTGGCACATATAGTCCTCGCGGCAGAAATGATCGGCCGAGCAGGCCGGCCGGTTGCCGCGATTGACCGCGCCGCCGAGGCACTGGTCGAAATTGTTGGTCGCCACGCAAGTGTCGAATTTCTTGCCGCCGACCAGCCCGCAGATTTCATTCGGCATCGGCTTGCCCTTCTTGAAGGCGGCAAAGCTGCGGTCCTTGTCGTCACAGGCGCGGTAAGCGATGCCGGCCGGCACGCCGATCTTCGGTGGCCGGCAGGTATAGGCGGTCCGCGAAATCCCCGGCGCGAAGGCTGCGAACTGCCCAGTGATCTTGTAGCGATCGTTGAAGGGCTGCGACTGGTTGCTGGCAATCGACCCTGTCCGGCAGGGATGGCCGGAGAACATTTTTGGGCCGTCCTTGGGCAACAGACATTGCGCCAGAGTGGTGCGCACGCCTGACGCGGTTGCCAGCGGCGTGCAGACCGTGCCGCCGCCGCATGCCCAAGTCGCGCCGAAACGCTTGGCGTCCTCCGGCATCAGGCACGGCATCGCCATTTCCGCCGGCGCGTAGTCGACGTCGCCGGTATCGGTCCAGGTGGCTGGCGGTGCGAAGGACAGCGGCCGGTAGCGGTTCGGCTCCTTGCCTTGTTGCGTTGCGCGCAGCCAGGCCTGGCGCCGGGGAATCTCGGCATGGAGATGCGGCGAGATGCCGACTTCGATGCGGTTGAGTGGCGACGTCGTTTTGTCGTCGAGGCCGATGAAGTGGAAGCCGGCCGTGGAACCCGCCTGATGGCAGCCCTGACAAGCGCCATTGTCCAACCGCTCGACCAGCGCCTGCGGCGTGCGCACCAGCTTCATCGAGGAATAATCGAGCGATCCGAGTTCCTTGGGTTGGAATATTTGCGTAAACGGATGGTTGGCCTGCCGTGCACTGCCGAAGGTCGACCACGAGATGATCTTTTTTGCCAGGAATTCGTCGGGGAGTTCGTAGACGCCGAGATCGACCGACGCGACATTGGCACTGACATAGTCGGCGAGCTTTTTCTTCAACGCCGCGTCTATCGAAAGTCGCCCAATGTCCGGCGTGTTCTCGAGCGGCTTCTCGATGACCGCGGCACCTTCGATGCCGAATATCCGCATGAGGTATGCGGCCTGTCCGCCGAATTCAGTCTCCTGGCCGGAAGGAAAGCGCACCACTTGCGCATTGAGTTCGAGTTGCTTGAAGGTCAGCGCGGCCCGCTCCAGCGGTCCGCCGGCCAGCCAGCCGGCATCGACGCCCTCATCGAGTTGCGGTGTCCAGCGCCCGGCAACGCCGACACAGCCGCCATCGGCATCCGGCGCCGTACGGTAGACCGCGTTGAAGTTGAACGGCAGCCGCGAGGCCAGGAGCTTGCCGTCCTTCTTGAAACTATAGGCCAGGCGATAGATGAAACGCACCTCGCCGCAGCTCTTGTCGCCTTCCAAGGCAGCGAAATCGCGCCGGTCGAGCCGATTGACGACGCCGACCAGACGGAAGCGTGCCGCTTCCGTCTTCAGCCAGCGCATGTCCATGATGCGCCCGACATTGCCGTCCGTCACCTCGTACAGCGTGCGCCCGCCGGCCTTCATCTCGGCCCGCAACGTGGCGACGTCTGATGCCACCGTATCGACGATCGCATGATAGGCCGGCTCCTTGTCATAGAGCGTCTTCAGATCGCCGGCGCCATCGGCGCCGAAAATGCCGGCGAAGCCAAAACCCTTGGCATCGAGGGCGGCGAGGACTGCCGGATCGTCGACGATGGTCACCGGCTGCTCGGCGCGCACGCCATGCGATGCGAACAGCGCGATGACGGTCGCAACGGCGAGCGCGAAACGCTTCATCCGATGGGCATTTTCTGTCGTGCCTCGACCAGTTCGCGCAGCACAGGCACCAGCGCCAGCGGCAGATCCTCGGCGATCAGGCCCGGACCGAAACGGCTGCCGGTCTCGGCATGGATCCACACCGCCGCACACGCTGCTTCGAACGCCGGCATGGCTTGCGCCAGCAGCCCGGCGGTGATGCCTGACAGCACGTCTCCTGATCCGGCAGTGGCAAGCCAGGCCGCGCCATTGGTATTGATCGCCGCCCGGCCATCGGGAGCCGCGATCACCGTGTCGGCGCCTTTGTAGACGACAACGGCATTGGCACGGGTGGCCGCCGCACGCGCCTTGTCGAGCTTGGACGGGACATTGTCGCCGGCGATATCAGGAAAGAGCCTGGCGAACTCACCATCGTGCGGCGTCATCACCAGGGCCGGCGCATCCGGCCGGCGCGCCGCCTCGAACAAGATTTCCGGCGCCTCGCGAAACGCGGTGATCGCGTCGGCGTCGAACACGAGGCCATCGACCTGTGCGGAAGCACCCTGCGGTTGGCCGGAGGCGAGGAGCGCAAGTCCAAAGGTCCGCGTTCTCTCCCCGACGCCAAAGCCGGGGCCAAGAACGAAGGCCGAAGGCCGGCGCTCGCCGACAAACTCCCTGATGTCTGACACGTCATCCGTCTTGCGCAGCATGATCGAGGTCAGATGGGCGGCATTGACCTGCATGGCGTTGCCGGGCGACAGCACGGTCACCGCCCCTGCCCCGCTTCGGGCCGCGGCAAGCGCCGACAGCCGCGCCGCACCGGTGGCGCTCGGCCCGCCGGAAAAGACGCCGACATGGCCGCGCTTGTATTTGTGCGCGTCGACTGCCGGAATCGGAAAATCGCGCAGCCAATGCGCCGGCCTGTTCTCGAACGCCCTGGGCTGGAGCTGTACAATGATGTCGTCGCCGATGCCGATATCGGCCAGCACGATCTCGCCGCATCGCTCCCGGCCCGGCAGCAGCAGATGGCCGGGCTTCTTGCGCGCAAAGGTCACTGTGGTGGTAGCGGTAAATGCCACGCCCAATACTTTGCCGCTGTCGCCGGAAACGCCCGAGGGCAGATCAACCGCGACAACTGGCAAACGCCTATCTGTGGCGATGCCGACCGCCCTGGCGGCATCGCCGGACAGTGGCTTGGTCAGCCCGGCCCCGTAAAGCGCATCGACCACGATCGAGCCGGGCTCGGCTACAAAGCCGGACAGCGGCCGGGGCGCGATCGGGCACTCCGCCGCGGCGAGTGCCGCGTCGCTTTGCGGCCTCGGCGCACCGGACGCCCAGACCGTGGTGGCGACGCCGTTGCCGGCCAGGATGCGGGCGACGACATAGCCGTCGCCGCCATTGTTGCCGGGACCACACAGCACGTGGACATGTGTCGCTGAGGGATAATGCCTGAGAATCTCGGCCGCGACCGCTTCGCCGGCGCGGCGCATCAGGCCGATACCATCGATCGGGCCGGCGGCAATCGCCAGCCGGTCTGCCTCGCCCATTTCGGCGGAGGTAAGAACTTCATCGCTCATGGATTGCCCATCCGCATTCGATCAAGCATTGTCCAGTTTTCGGGCCGAAGCAAACGAAGAGGAGTTCATCATCAGCTGCGGCCATGTCGCCAGGAGGGTATCAACGCGCGAAGATGCACATTCAGTGGGCGATCTGCCCAATTATTATGCGGACGCAAGTGCTGGCACTGTGTAGGCTTCAGCAGTTCATGCCGCATCCGATGTATCGAATGACGCGAATTTGCACCTCGGCGCGACGTGACTTGGAAATCGTATGAAACCGCTTCGAATCCAGCTATCTGGCACAGTTCGTGCTTGATGGAAGCGCAAGCGGGGGCTCACAACCCGTTTTTTTGGCAGTGGAGGCCACTTTTTACATGAAAAAGATCGAAGCGATCATCAAGCCATTCAAGCTGGACGAAGTGAAGGAAGCGCTTCAGGAGGCCGGACTGCAAGGCATCACCGTGACCGAGGCCAAGGGCTTCGGCCGCCAGAAGGGCCATACCGAACTCTACCGTGGCGCCGAATATGTCGTCGATTTCCTGCCCAAGGTGAAGATCGAGGTTGTCCTCGGCGACGATGCGGTCGAAGGCGCGATCGAGGCCATCCGCAAGGCGGCCCAGACCGGCCGTATCGGCGACGGCAAGATCTTCGTCTCCAATATCGAGGAAGTCGTGCGCATCCGCACCGGCGAAACCGGAATGGACGCCGTCTGACGCGACCATCCTCCAAGAAACGTCATCCATCAAAAAACGTCATCAAACAGGGATACATGACATGACGACAGCCAAAGACATCATGAAGCAGATCAAGGACAACGACGTGAAATTCGTCGACCTGCGCTTCACCGACCCGAAGGGCAAGCTGCAGCACGTAACGATGGATGTCGTCGAGGTCGAGGAAGACATGTTTGCCGATGGCGTCATGTTCGACGGCTCCTCGATTGCCGGCTGGAAGGCCATCAACGAGTCCGACATGGTGCTGATGCCCGATCCGGACACCGTCCATATGGACCCGTTCTTCGCCCAGTCGACCATGGTCATCCTGTGCGACATCCTTGATCCGGTTTCGGGCGAATCCTACAACCGCGACCCGCGCGGCACGGCCAAGAAGGCCGAGGCCTATATGAAGGCCGAAGGCATCGGCGACACCATCTATGTCGGCCCGGAAGCCGAGTTCTTCGTGTTCGACGACGTCAAGTACAAGGCCGATCCCTACAACACCGGGTTCAAGCTGGACTCCACCGAACTGCCGTCCAACGACGACACCGACTACGAGACCGGCAATCTCGGCCACCGTCCGCGCGTCAAGGGCGGCTATTTCCCGGTGCCGCCGATCGACAGCGCGCAGGACATGCGCTCCGAGATGCTGACCGTGCTCGCCGAAATGGGCGTGCGCGTCGAAAAGCATCACCACGAGGTCGCCGCCGCCCAGCATGAACTCGGCATCAAGTTCGACACGCTGGTCCGCAACGCCGACAAGATGCTGATCTACAAGTATGTCGTGCACCAGGTCGCCAACGCCTACGGCAAGACGGCCACCTTCATGCCGAAGCCGATCTTCGGCGACAACGGCTCGGGCATGCACGTCCACCAGTCGATCTGGAAGGGCGGCAAGCCGACCTTCGCCGGCAATGAATATGCCGGCCTGTCGGAAACCTGCCTTTTCTACATCGGCGGCATCATCAAGCACGCCAAGGCGATCAACGCCTTCACCAACCCGCTGACCAACTCCTACAAGCGTCTGGTGCCCGGCTACGAAGCGCCGGTGCTGCTCGCCTATTCGGCGCGCAACCGCTCGGCCTCCTGCCGCATTCCGTTCGGCTCGTCTCCGAAGGCCAAGCGCGTCGAGGTCCGCTTCCCCGATCCGGGCGCGAACCCCTACCTCGCCTTCGCCGCCATGCTGATGGCCGGCCTCGACGGCATCAAAAACAAGATCCATCCCGGCCAGCCGATGGATAAGGACCTCTACGACCTGCCGCCGAAGGAGCTGAAGAAGATTCCGACCGTCTGCGGCTCACTGCGTGAAGCCCTGCAGAGCCTCGACAAGGACCGCGGCTTCCTGAAGGCCGGCGGGGTCTTCGACGACGACCAGATCGACAGCTATATCGAGCTGAAGATGGCCGAAGTGATGCGCTTCGAAATGACCCCGCATCCGGTCGAATACGACATGTACTACTCAGTCTAAGATTCCGTTGGGATAGTCGAAAAGCCCTTGAAGGTTTTTCCCTTCAAGGGCTTTTTGTTGTCTCGACGCTCCGCGATGAACCGCGTGGCCAGCCAACAGCGTGGCGAGCTCTTTTGGTTTTTAATGATTGTTTGATGGTCGGACTTGCCTGGACCAGTGCCCCGGCAGAAGATCCAAATGAAGGCTAACGACCAGTCATTTCCAGCGCAACAAAACGCCAGGAGCGAGCGGTACACTGCCTCAGGCTGCAATGCCCGCTCGTCCGGCGCCCCCGCCAATGCCGTCGTTCAAGAAACCCCGCCCCGTTCGAACAGCATCGCTTTGGCGTAACCCCATGCGGTGAATACGCATGCCGCAGCGTGATCTGTCAACGCCGCCGGACGAAGGCATGAATCGCCAATTTCGATGTATGAACAGAGGCTTATAGACAGGATCATTGGTGTACGGATGAGCTGAAACAGGCCGTTTTACGGGCTTTTTCGACGAACTCGGAAACGCACGACACTAGTGGCGCCGACGGGTGTCCGTCAAAAGCCTCCCCGTCCGGTGAATTTGTTCGATCCTTTTCAGCCTGACTTTTTTTGGGGGTATTCGCTCCGCCGGCCAGGTCCGGCAAAGAGAACCCCGACCGAAGCCGGGGTTCTTGCGGGGACAAGAGTCGGAGGGTGACGCCTATCCGGCAAGTTCGTCTGGGCCGTGCAGGTTCCAGTCCGTTCGCCTGGCCAGCACCAGCACATAGTAGATCGCCGCCACGGCCATGATCAGCAGCGTCGCGATCAGGCTCGGGCGGCCGAAGGCTGCGTCGAGCAGGTTCTGGTAGGCGACATAGACCAGCGCCACGAAGGCCAGGATGGTCGGCACCGGAAACAGTGGCATGCGGTAGTGCCCGCCTGCCGTGCTGCCGTTGCGGCGGCCGGCAAACACCGCCACGCACAGAAGCGCGTAGATCACCACCAGCGACGTTCCGCTGACCACCAGCAGAAGGTTGATGTCAATGAAGCAGGCGACTGCCGCCAGCACCGACACGACGATGGTGGCGATCCAGGGTGACGCGTAGCTGCCATGAACAGAGGCGACGGCGGCGTTGATCGGACCGAACCAGGTCTTGTCGCGGCCGGAGCTGAACAGCAGCCGCGCCGCCTGCAGGATGATGGCGATGACCGCGTTGAAGATGGCGACGGCGATGGCAAGGCTGATCAGCACCGTCAACGCATGGCCGCCACGCGCCTCGAGGAAATATTCTATTTTCTGCGGTGCGGCGAGCAGGCCCGGAAGATCCGGTGAGCCGAGCAGCACGGCGGTCAGCGGAATGAGCTCCGCGGCGACGGTGATCAACAGCGCCCAGACCACCACCTTGCCGATGTTGCGTTTGGCGTCCTGCGTCTCCTCGCCGAAATAGGCAGCCGCGCCATAGCCATTGTAGGCAAAGAGCGAAACGGCGGTGGCCGCAAGGATGATTCCGGCCGACGCCGGCACCAGCGTGTTGGTGGCATCGAGCAATTGCGGCGAGGTGAACAAGCTCGACAGCGGCCGCTCGACATGAGCGAAGCCGAGGCCGGTCAGGATCAGCAGCGCCAGCATCTCGATGCCGAGGAAGATGCCGGTGACGAAGGCGTTGAGCTTGATGCGCATGGCCGCGACCGTGCCGGCCAGCGCGATCGTCACCACGCCGACCCATTGCGGGCTGAGGTTGGGAATGAGCACGCCGAGATAGGTGCCGACGCCGAGCGCGATGACGGCGACGATCAGCACGATCGAGACGAACACCAGCACCAGCGTGACAAAGCCCCAGAAGCGGCCAAGCGTCCGGCCGATCATGGTGTATTCGCCGCCGGCCATCGGGTAGGCCGACGACAGCTCGGCGTAGACAAAGGCCATGAACAGCCCGATGACCGCGGCAACGACGAAACTGAGGAATGAGCCGGTGCCGGCGAGCGCGATGACACCTGGCACGATGATGAACACCGAGGATGCCGGCGTCACGGCCGACAGCACGATCATCAGCGTGCCCAGCGCGTTGAGCGCCCGGTCCAGTCCCTTGGCGGTTGGCGCGGCCTTGTCGACCGCCCCTGTTGTTGCTTCGTTTGAAGACATCGTCCTCCCCTTTTTTTAATAAGATAAAAATTATCCTCCGCTGCGGAACCTATCGATGGAGTCAGATATCGTCAACAAATATGGAGCAATGGTGCTTGCAAAATTTTCCATGCCAGTTTTAAACTGAATCAAATTCAGGAAACAGAAATGGGACGACCCAAAACTCAGACCGATCGCCGCCTCACCCTCGTCGCGGCTGCAGAATCGATGATCGCAAGGCGCGGCCTTGCCGGCGTCACGTTGCGCGACGTAGCCAATGAGGCAGGGATGAGTTCGAGCGCCCTGCTCTACTACTATCCCGGCCTCAAGGACCTGCTGGACGATGTGCAGCGCAAGGCCGTCGAGCGGTTCTGCACGCTACGCGCGGCGTCGGTCGCCGAGATCGCCGATCCGCGGCTGCGGCTGAAAACGATGATCGAGAGCGGGCTGCCGACCGACGCGGACGACCAGCTCTGCCGCCTGCTGCTCGAGCTCGGCGCCTATTCGCGCTCGGATGCGAGCTATGCCGCCCGCCACATCACCTTGTTCGAGCGGCAGGTGTCGATCTATGTCGGCATACTGGAGGCGGGTGCGGCCACCGGCATCTTCAAACTGCAGACGACCAGTGAGACGATCGCGCGCAGCCTGGTGGTGCTCGAGGACGGGCTGGGGCTGCATCTCGTCAACGTTGTGCCCGCGGTCGATCAATCGTCAGCACTGGCAATCCTTACCAGCTACGCCGAGCTTGCGACCGGCTGCAGCCTTCGCTGAGCCGGCTTACATCAACGGAGCGAACCCCAAGCATGGACCAATTGCCGACCCAGATCACCACGCCAGCCGGCAAAGCGCGGGCCCGGGCGCTCGCCATTCCCTTGCAAGGGACGCCCGGCCCCGCCAATGCCATCACCGATGTCGACGGTGTCCTGGTCGGCTACTCCACGATCATCAAGGGCGAAGGCAAGCTCAATGGACAAGGACCGGTGCGCACCGGCGTGACGGCCATTTTGCCGTTCGGCCATGACGGCGTCGGTGTCGCCTGTGCCGCCGGCTATCATTCTTTCAACGGCAATGGCGAGATGACCGGCGCATCGTGGATCGAGGAGGCCGGCAGCATCAGCCTGCCGATCCTGATCACCAACACCCATGCGGTCGGCCCTTGCCATCGTGGCGTCATCGACTGGGTGGCGCGCCATAAGCCCGAAGTCGCTAACCAGTGGCTGCTCCCGGTGGTGGCCGAAACCTGGGACGGCTATCTCAACGACATCAATGGCTCGCATGTCACGGTCGACCACGCCATCGCCGCGATCGACAATGCGACCAGCGGGCGTATCGAGGAAGGCTCGGTCGGCGGCGGCACGGGCATGAATTGCTACGCCTTCAAGGGCGGCTCCGGCACCGCCTCGCGGGTCGTCGACTACGGCCATCGCTCCTACACGGTCGGCGTCTTCCTGCAGGCCAATTTCGGTTCGCGTCGCGAACTCACCATCGCCGGCGTGCCACTCGGCGATCAGCTGGCGGACGACAATCCGATGGAGTCGTATTTCGGGGGCGGCCCGACGGGTGCCGGCTCCTGCATCGGCATCGTCGCCACCAACGCGCCACTTCTGCCCGGCCAATGCAAGGCGCTGGCCAGGCGCGCACCGCTCGGCCTAGCGCGGACCGGCACCACCGGCTCGCATTTCTCCGGCGATATTTTTCTCGGCTTCTCAACCGCTAATCGCGATGCGCTCAACGGCCGCTTTCCCAAAGGTCCAGCCAGCGAAGACAGCTACAGCCACATCAATTTCATCCCATGGGGACGCATGGACGATTTCTATGCCGCTGTCGTGCAGGCGACGGAGGAGGCTGTGCTCAACGCGCTCCTCGCCAACGGCGACATGACCGGACGCGACGGCAACCGCACGCCTGCTTTGCCGCATGCCAAGGTTTTAGCGGCGCTGAAGGCGCGTGGAGCTGTCACCGGCTGAGAACGGCAGACGCACCAGCGCGTCGCAAACGCGAAAAGCCCTGGCGTTTCCGCCAGGGCTTTTTGTTGCAGAGCTTGGTCGCGGCGAGAGCTTGTTATCCGCGCCGCGAAAACAATCAGGCGGCGGCAGAGACCTTCGCGTCGGTCGCAACCTGCGAGATCGTCTTCAGCACCTGCGAGGCGATCTGGTAGGGGTCGCCCTGCGAGTTCGGACGGCGGTCTTCCAGATAGCCCTTGTAGTCATTCTTGACGAAAGAGTGCGGCACGCGGATCGAGGCGCCACGATCGGCAACGCCGTAGCTGAATTTGTTCCATGGCGCGGTCTCGTGCTTGCCGGTCAGGCGCTTGTCATTGTCCGGGCCGTAAACGGCGATGTGGTCCATCAGGTTCTTGTCGAACTGCGCCATCAGGGCCTCGAAATAGGCCTTGCCGCCGACTTCGCGCATGAACTTGGTCGAGAAGTTGCAGTGCATGCCCGAGCCGTTCCAGTCGGTGTCGCCGAGCGGCTTGCAGTGGAATTCGATGTCGATGCCGTAGGTCTCGGTCAGACGCAGGAGCAGGTAGCGCGCCATCCAGATCTGGTCGGCGGCCTTCTTGGAGCCCTTGCCGAAAATCTGGAATTCCCACTGGCCCTTGGCCACTTCGGCGTTGATGCCTTCATGGTTGATGCCGGCGGCCAGGCACTGGTCGAGATGCTCTTCGACGATCTTGCGCGCGACATCGCCGACGTTCTTGTAGCCAACGCCGGTGTAATAAGGGCCCTGCGGCGCGGGATAACCGCTCTCCGGGAAGCCGAGCGGACGGCCATCCTTGTAGAAGAAATATTCCTGCTCGAAACCGAACCAGGCGTCCTCGTCGTCGAGGATGGTCGCGCGGCTGTTCGATTCATGCGGGGTGACGCCATCGGGCATCATGACCTCGCACATGACGAGAATGCCGTTGGTGCGGGCCGGATCCGGGTAAAGTGCCACCGGCTTCAACACGCAATCGGAGCTACGGCCTTCGGCCTGCATGGTCGAGGAACCGTCAAAGCCCCACAGCGGCAGCTGTTCGAGCGTCGGGAATTCGGCGAATTCCTTGACCTGCGTCTTACCGCGAAGATTGGGGACCGGGGTGTAACCATCGAGCCAAATGTACTCGAGCTTATATTTCGTCATTCTAGCCTCTCGTTGCTTGTTCACCGAACACCAAACGGCGTCGACATGCGTCTGCCGTCGGCAGCCGGCGCTGCCGGTCCCTAAAATGCAATTCGTGTGCCACTCCGGTGCCGACAGGTGCGGCAAAATGGCCGCGAGATCACGTTGAATTTGCTGAGCCGCCTCATCACTGGGCCCATATCAGTCAAACCAGGATTGTGCATAAATATTAGGCAATTGCTGATCTTTTCGTAGGCATATTGCCTAAATGAATCGCAGGACCTATCTTGAGGCAAAGCTGAATCGACACGCTCCTGAAAAAGAAAGGAGACCGCCCATGGAAGTCGTTCCCTCCCGTCCGTCGGCAAAAATTCTGATGTTCCCTCTGGCAGCGCGCAACTCTGCCTCAAATTTAGGCGCAAAGGCGAAATTCGCGGCAGAGCTCGCCTCGCTGCGTTACACGCACGCCGATTTTGACGGCTGGTACCACGAAGCGGCGATCGAGGAAGAAAATCAGCCAAAGAGCTGATCCGCTTCTTCGTATCTGAGACACGGAAAAGCCCGGCGTGATCGCTCACGCCGGGCTTTCTGTTGGCCGTTGCTCCGTCCACTAGTCCTTGGCGTGCAAATCCGTGCCAAGCGTATCCCGAACGAAGATCATGCCGATGACCAGCGTCATGGCCGCAATCACCACCGGATACCAAAGGCCATAGTAGATATCGCCCTTGTAGGCACTGAGCGCGAACACCGTCGCCGGCAGCAGTCCGCCGAACCAGCCATTGCCGATGTGATAGGGCAGCGACATGCCGGTGTATCGGATACGGGTCGGGAACATCTCGACCAGGATCGCCGCGATCGGCCCGTAGACCATGGTCACAAAGAGGATCAGGATAAACAGGATACCGATCGTCATCGGCCAGTTGATCCCTGCCGGGTCGGCGAACATGGCGAAGGCGCCACCGCCCGGGATGTTGTAGACTGTGACCTCCGATGCACCCGCGGCCTCGTCCTTGGTCAGGATCTTGTCCTTGATTGCCTGGTCGACAGGAACAGTCGCCTTCTCACCGGCACGGATGGCGGCGGCATCGAGCTTCAGTTCCGGATTGGCGGCGACAAACGCGTCGAGCTTCTGGTCAGCGATCTTGATCGCCGCACGCTTCAGCGGATAGCCACCGTCCTGCAGGGACATGTTGACGGCCTTCACGAAGGCCGCGTCCTTGGCTTTCGCCTGGTCGCCGGCTGCGATGGCATCATAGGAGTCCACCGTCTCACCGCCGATCTTCACCGACGCAGCCGTTCCGGGGGCGGCCGTCGACAACACCTCAAAGGGAACCGAGTTCTTGGTCAGGAACGAGGTCGCGATGTCGCAGGACGTCGTGAACTTGGCGGTGCCGACCGGGTTGAACTGGAACCTGCAGTCGCCAGGTGCGGCGGTCACCGTCGCACGCGTGTTCTTCTGGGCATTGGCGAGCGCCGGGTTGGCGGCCCAGGTCAGTGCCTTGAACAGCGGGAAGGTGCAGACGATCGCCAAGGCGAGACCCGCCATGATGATCGGCTTGCGGCCTATCTTGTCGGAAAGCCAGCCGAACACGACGAAGAAGATCGAGCCGAGGGCAAGCGCGATGGCGATCATGATGTTGACCGACTGCGCGTCGACCTTCAGTACGTTCTGCAGGAAGAACAGCGCATAGAACTGGCCATTGTACCAGACCACGGCCTGGCCAGCAGTGAGGCCAAGCAGCGCCAGCAGTGCGATCTTGGCATTCTTCCACTGGCCAAAGGCTTCCGAGAGCGGTGCCTTGGACCCCTTACCTTCGTCCTTCATCTTCTGGAATGTCGGAGACTCGGAAAGAGACAGCCGGATCCAGACTGAAACTGCAAGGAGCAGGAAGGAGACGATGAATGGAATGCGCCAGCCCCAGTCGGCATAGGTCTCCTTGCTCAGAGACCCCTGCACGATCAGGATGACGATCAGCGACAGGAACAGGCCGAGTGTCGCCGTCGTCTGGATCCATGACGTGTAGAAACCGCGACGGTCGTCAGGCGCGTGCTCGGCGACATAGGTGGCTGCACCGCCATATTCGCCGCCGAGCGCCAGACCCTGCAGCATGCGCAAGATGATCAGGATCACTGGAGCGGCAATACCCCAGCTTGCATAACCAGGCAGCAGGCCGACCAGGAAAGTCGACAGACCCATGATCGTCATGGTGACGAGGAAGGTATATTTGCGGCCGACAAGGTCACCGATACGGCCAAACACCAGAGCCCCGAACGGCCTGACGAGAAAGCCGGCGGCAAATGCCAGCAGCGCGAAGATGTTGCGCGTCGCCTCCGGAATGGTCGGGCTAAAAAAGGTCGAGCCGATGAAGGCCGCCAACGAGCCGTAGAGATAGAAATCGTACCATTCGAAAACGGTGCCGAGCGAGGAAGCGAAGATGACCTTCTTCTCTTCCCGTGTCATGCCGCGGCTGGTTCCGCCGGCGGTCGATGCAATTGCCATTGAGTTGTCCTCCCGTGAGACACTGTTCTCGATGCTGCGTTCAATCGTCCGCGTACTCCTCCGAACGCGGACTCACGACAGCCATCACGGAAAAAATGACAGAAAGCGCCCGCCGAAGGCAGAGCGACGATGGGATTATGACTTTGGTATTAGGTGCGGTGCGGTAGGACCGGCAGGTCAGGCCTTGAGCGCTTCGAGAAGGCTGACGGCAGCCACCATGTCGCGCTTGCGGGCGGCGCGGCGCGCGACTGCTTCGGCGTCCTGCCCCCAATGCTCGATCTGCCAGTCCTCGTCGACATGGCCTGCGGCCCAGGCGGCCTCGACGTCGAGCTCGCCGAAATCGACCGCCAGCGCCAGCAGCGCCGAACCGGTCAGCGAGGTCATGACGTGGATGGCGGCCAGCCGCAGCGGTTCCGCGCGCTGCGCGAGATAACTGCCCAGAACGGCGATGGACTCACGCGGCTGCTCGACATGGATGATCCCCTCGGCAAGGTTGAAGCGGGCTCCGAGTGCGGCGCGCGCCCAATCAATGACCGGATCCCAGTGCTCGTTCTGCCGCTCGACCAGCCCCTGCGGCGCATCCGTGCGGTAGCAGAGCAAATCGGACGCGGCAAAGCGCAGTATGTCTTCCAGCACCGCTTGCGGATCGCTGGCGACGCCATCGATAGCGGTGTTGACCAGCCGCATCACCGGCATCGTCACCGGATTGATCGTCTCGCCCTGCTCGGCGAATTCGTCGGCAACCAGCACTGCTGCCGCCTCGGTCGGCAGCGCCAGCAGTGCCTTGCCCGGCGTGCGCACCGGCTTGCCATCGAGATGCACGGCGAAACCTTCCTCTACCGGCACCACCGAGACGGCCTTGTAGAAGCGCTTGGGCAGCGGTGTCTTCATCTGGATCTGGGCGCGGCGCACCGGATCCGGATCGGAAAGATATTTTCCGGCTTCGAGGTCGTTGAGGATGTCACGCATGAAAAATCTCTCTCACACCGGTGTCAGCTTGCGTGCCGGCCGGTTGACCATGATCAGGCCCGCCGCAATCAAGCCAAGTGCCAGAAAAATGCGAATGGTCAGCGGCTCGTTCAAGATGATAGCGCCGCACAAAACACCGAAAACCGGCGACAGGAAGGTGAAGCTGGACAGGCCTGAGGCCGGATAGCGGCGCAGCAGCCAGAACCACAGGACATAGGTGAAAGCGACGATGTAGATAGCCTGGAAAAGCAGCGCCAATGTCGGCAACAAGGAGGGATCGCGCACCGGGGGACCGGCGAGAGGCAGCACCAATATGCCGACGATCGCCGCGCCGGCGAGCTGATAGAGCAGCAGCTTCTCGGCGCTCGCCTCGACCAGTTTAGACCGCTTGATAAGGATGTTGGTCAAAGCCCAGAAGAATCCGGAACCGAGACTGAGGAGGTCGCCGAACAGCATGTCCCCGCCGCCAAGCTTGTCGGAAAGGACGGTGGCAAGGCCGGCGAAGGCCAGCAGCAGGCCAAGGAACTTGCGCAGGGTGATCTGTTCGCCAAGCAGGAAGTGCCCGCCAATCAGCATCCAGAACGGCATCGAGTTGACCAGCAGAGTGTTGCGGGCAACCGTCGTATGCTCCAGGCCGACATAGAGGCAGAGGAACTCGATGCCGAAAAGCACGCCGACGGCAATGCCAGCCAGCAATGTGCCATCGCGCGTGAACAGCGCGATGCCGCGCCAGCGACACCAGAGGAAGACGCAGAAGCCGCCGATGATCGAGCGCGCAATCGACAGGAAGACAGGGTCGTAGCCGGCATAGGAGATTTTGGCGGCGACGTAGTTCAAGCCCCAGGAAAAGGTCAGGCCGACCATGATGGCGGCGGCGGCCATGTCGACTGCGTCGCGCCGATCAAGCGCGTCGGTGGCGCCGCTCAACCTCAATCCTCCGCGCTGGCGTCGTCGAAGCCGATCAGGTTCCAGCTCTGGCGCATATGCGGCGGCATCGGCGCGGTGACGTCGATCACGCCCTTGTCCGGGTGCGGAATGATAATGCGGCGCGCATGCAGATGCAGGCGGTTCTGGATGCCGCCCGGAAAATCCCAGTTGGTGTCGGCCTCGAAATACTTCGGGTCGCCGATGATCGGGCAGCCGATATAGGCGGCATGGACCCGGAGCTGGTGGGTGCGGCCCGTATAGGGCTCCATCTCCAGCCAGGTCATGGTCTGCGCCGCCTGCTCGATGATGCGGTAGTAGGACACGGCGTGGTCGGCGCCTTTTTCGCCATGCGCGGCGACCCGAACACGGTCGCCGTCCTCGGTCGGCTCCTTGATCAGCCAGGTCGATATCTTGTCCTCGCGCTTCGGCGGCACGCCCTTGACCAGCGCCCAATAGGTCTTTTTCGTTTCGCGGGCGCGGAACGCTTCCGACAACTTCATGGCGGCCAGTCTCGTGCGGGCGACGACCAGCACGCCCGACGTGTCGCGGTCGAGCCGGTGGACCAGCCGTGGCTTCTCGCCCTTCTGGTTGCGCCAGGCTTCCAGCATGTCGTCGACATTGCGGGTGACGCCCGAGCCGCCCTGCACCGCAAGGCCCGCCGGCTTGTTGAAGACGAAAACCTTGGGATCCTCATGGATCAGCATTTTTGCCAGAACGTCGGCATCGCCCTGATTGCGGATCGAATGGCCGGTCAGCGCGCTCTCACCCTTCTTGTCGACCTCGAGTGGCGGGATGCGCACCACCTGGCCAGGCTCGACACGGCTGTCGGCCTTGACGCGGCCGCCATCGACGCGGATCTGGCCGGAACGCAGCAGCTTCTGCAAATGGCCGAAACCAAGGCCCGGGAAATGGGTTTTGAACCAGCGATCGAGCCGCATGCCCGCCTCGCCGGCCTCCACCGTGATCTGTTCAACGCCTGCCATTTTTTCTTCGCTTACCCGTTTCCAAAGCAGGGCTCGGCCTGCGCTTGGCGCGGCAATAGCATTAAGGCAGGCTTCTTGCGAGCCAAAGTCCCAGAAACAGGGCGACAATGGCGCCAATGACGCTGGCCAGCACATATCCAAACGCCGGCAGCGTGGCTCCCCGCTCCCACAGCGTCGCGAAATCGAGCGAAAAGGCGGAGAACGTCGTGAAGCCGCCAAAGATGCCGGTGGCGACAAACAGCCTGACTTCGGTCGATCCGCCGCGACGCGCCAGTATGGCGATGAACAGGCCCATGGCAAAGGAGCCGACAATGTTGATCGCCATCGTGCCCCAGGGATAATTGGGGCCGAAAAGGCGCAGCGCGCCCATACTGGTGAGATGGCGAATGCCGGCGCCGATGCCACCGCCGACGACCACGAGAAGCAGATTGAACATCGCCGTCTACTGCCCCCGCGAAGGCGGTGGCGTCAATCCCTTCACGCCCGTGAAAGCACTTCCGGGATAGCACAGACGGTTGAGCGCGTCAGAAACCGCCTCTCACGCCCATTGTCGAGCGAGAACATGCCACCCCTGCCCGGCACCACATCGATGAGGAGGTCGGTGTGCTTCCACACCTCATATTGCGAAGCGCTGATGTAAACCGGGGTGTCGCCGATCTCGCCCAGCAAGACGTCATTGTCGCCGACGATGAAATCGCCGCGGGGGTAACACATTGGCGAGGAGCCGTCGCAACAGCCGCCGGACTGATGGAACAGCACCGGACCGTGATCGGCGATGATCTCCGCCAGAAAAGCGACGGCTTCCGGTGTGGCCGAGACCTTTCCCAGGGAAACCTTGTCTGGCATGCCGTCCTCCACGACGAAACCTCGGGCACGGCCGGCAAGCCTAGCCGCATGAACAGAGCGCGCATGATCCCTCGGAAAGGATCATGCGCTGTCTTGGGAGGCGATCAGAAGAAGCCGAGCTTCTTCGGGCTGTAGCTGACCAGCATGTTCTTGGTCTGCTGATAGTGGTCGAGCATCATCTTGTGGTTCTCGCGGCCGATGCCGGATTGCTTGTAGCCGCCGAACGCCGCGTGCGCCGGATAGGCGTGGTAGCAGTTGGTCCACACACGGCCGGCCTGGATGGCGCGGCCGAAGCGATAGCAGCGGTTGGCGTCACGGCTCCAGATACCGGCACCGAGGCCATAGAGCGTGTCGTTGGCGATCGACAATGCCTCGTCGTCATCCTTGAAGGTGGTCACCGAGACCACCGGCCCGAAAATCTCCTCCTGGAAGACGCGCATCTTGTTGTGGCCCTTGAACACGGTGGGCTTGACGTAATAGCCGCCGGCAAGGTCGCCCGGCAGATGGTTCTGCTCGCCACCGGCCAGCACCTCGGCGCCTTCCTTGCGGCCGATATCGAAGTAGCTGAGGATCTTTTCCAGCTGTTCGCCCGATGCCTGTGCGCCGATCATTGTCGCCGGGTCCAGCGGATCGCCCTGGACAATCGCCTCCACGCGCTTCAGCGCCCTTTCCATGAACTTGTCATAGATTTTCTCATGCACCAGCGCGCGGCTAGGGCAGGTACAGACCTCGCCCTGGTTGAGCGCGAACATGACGAAGCCTTCGATCGCCTTGTCGAAGAAATCGTCGTCCTCTGATGTCACGTCCTGGAAGAAGATGTTGGGCGACTTGCCACCGAGTTCCAGCGTCACCGGAATGAGGTTCTGGCTGGCATATTGCGAGATCAGCCGACCGGTCGTGGTTTCGCCGGTGAAGGCGATCTTGGCGATACGGTTGGACGACGCTAGCGGCTTGCCGGCTTCGAGACCAAAGCCGTTGACGATGTTGAGCACGCCATCCGGCAAAAGGTCGCCGATCAGATCCGCCCATAGCATGATCGTGGCGGGTGTCTGTTCGGCGGGCTTCAGCACCACGCAGTTGCCGGCGGCAAGGGCCGGCGCCAGCTTCCATACCGCCATCAGCAGCGGGAAATTCCAGGGGATGATCTGGCCGACGACACCAAGCGGCTCATGGAAATGATAGGCGACGGTGTCATGGTCGATCTCGGAGATGCCGCCTTCCTGGCTGCGCACGGCACTGGCGAAATAGCGGAAATGGTCGATGGCCAGCGGCAGGTCGGCGGCGGTCGTCTCGCGGATCGGTTTGCCATTGTCCCAGGTCTCGGCGAGCGCCAGGAGATCGAGATTGTCTTCCATGCGATCGGCGATGCGGTTGAGGATCAGGGCACGTGCCGCGGCACTGGTCCTGCCCCAGGCGTCCTTGGCCTTGTGCGCGGCATCGAGTGCCGCCTCGATGTCGTTTGCGTCCGAACGGGCGATTTCGCCCAGCGGCTTCCCGTTGACCGGCGAGATGTTGTCGAAATACCTTCCTGAATGCGGCGCCACCCATTTGCCGCCGATGTAGTTGTCGTAACGCTTGGCGAAGGGAACCTTGGCCGTGCGGGAAAATTCCACCTTGTTCATTGTCTTCCTCCCAGGAAACAGCGGTACGGGATGTACCGCGCTGCCAGGGAGAGTGGGGATGGGATCGGGCTTTGTCAGCCCAGGCAAGTCATCCACCCCAGGCCGACTGTCGCAAGATTGCGACAGGTTCGGCCTCGAAACCTCAATGCGGCCGACGGATGCCGAAGCGGGCGAGCTTGCGATGCAGAGTGGCCCGGGAAATGCCGAGATTGTGCGCGGCGGCAGAGACGTTGCCATGGGCGCGTGCGATCGCCCGCTGGATCACACCGCGCTCCGCCTCATCGAGTTCCTCCGCGGCCTTGGCGACGTCGCCGAGGATGTCGGCGGCGGGAAGCCCCCGGGCCAGTGCCTGTTGCGTGATGCCGAGGCTCAGCCGCGCCGCGCGTGTCGCACCGACGACCAGATCATTCCCGTCGACGGCGATCAATGCACCCGCGCCGCGCTCGGCCGCCGAGGCAAGCAGGATGCGGGCATTGGGAAAAGACAGGCGAAAATTCTCGGCCTCGATGCGGCGCGCGGCATCGCCGACCGCCATGGCGATCAGGCCGACAAAGCCTTCGGTCAGATCCGACCGGCACGACGACACATCGAGCGCGGCAGCCAGATTGCCCTCGTGGTCGTAAATCGGCGCAGTGGTGCAGCTGAGCAGCGTGTTGCTGGAAAAGAAGTGCTGGTCGCGGTGGATGGTCAGCGCGCGCTGGTCGGCGAGGCATGTGCCGATGCCGTTGGTGCCTTCGGAGTCCTCGCTCCATACTGTCCCCGTCCACAGGCCCCATTCGTCGAAGGTTTCGTCATCCGCTGAAGCCCCGCGGCGTTCGACCGGAATGCCGTCGCGGTCGGCGAGCAGGACGCAACAGCCAATGCCGCCTACCGCAAGATAGAGACGATCAAGGCTCGCATCCGCAGCACGCAGCAGCTGCTCGACCCGCTGCCGCGCCAGCCTGAACTCGCCTTCGGTCAGTCGTCGATGTGCCTGTCGTTGGCCAGGATCCAGCCCATGCACCGTGAGCGAGCGCCTCCAGGAGGCAACCAATGCCGATCGGGCGGCATCGCTGGTGGCAATGGCCGCCTGGACGATATCGGCATGATGGGCAGGCTGTCCGCTCACCTCATCCTCCCAAGGCGCTTCCAACTCAAGCAGCGTTATATGCGTTCACATATATCCGCGGCACCAAGTTGTAGGGGATCAGCGACTGTTGGCGCTATAAGACAATGGTCCAACAGGAATTGCCCGAGGCGGCCGACCGCTAAAGGCGCCAGAACCGCGAAGCTTTCAGCTCAGGTGGTTTCGACCTTCTTGGGCTTGCTCGAGCCGATCATCTTCCAGTTCTTGTAGAACATCGAATTGATGCGCTCGACGCTGACCGAGACGACAGCGAGCATGCCAGCGATGAATCTCGGGAACGGGGACGGCCTGATAATGTCCATGAACACGCAGTAGCGGCGGCCGTCATATTCGTTGACCGAGCGGTGCAGCAGGGTGTCGTCGAAAATGAACTGCGGATTGTCGTACCAGTAGTTTTTGACGTTGCCGCATTCGACGAAGATTTCCGCTTTCACCGGGATCAGATTGTAGAGGATGCGCAGGCTGAGCCGCAGCGGGCCGAAATGCCAGGAAGTCGATTCGCGCTTGCTGAAGACCGAAACGGCGATGGTCTTGATGTATTTGAAATCCTTGTTGAACTCGGCGACGTTGTCGATCCGGTGCTTGCCGTACCACTGGTAGACATACATGCCGCGCCGGCCGGCGCCGAAATTGGCGTCGATGTCGGCGATGATCTCGTCCTTGCGTGCCTTGAAGATGTCCAGGACCTCATTGACCTCGCGCTGATAGTCCTCCGGAAACTGTTCCAGCTTCCACACGCCGGGGTTCCTGTAGCAGAGCAGATCGACCAGCAGGTTGAACGGCGACAGCAGCCAGGTGAAGATGCCGTTGCCGAGGAAGTAGCCTGAGAACAGCGACAGATCCTTCCTGTCGTTGCGCAGCACATCGATCAGGCCGCAAACGATGAAGATCGTCGTCAGGATGGGGATGAAGTAGAAGCCAAGAGCGAGAAGCGGGACGGCGATGGCGAATTTGCGAAGGGATTTGCGAAGGGTTTTTGTCATTTTTCCACGCGCGGAGCGCGATCCTGTTGCGAATGAGTGTGCCAAATCTCGGCAACGACCACCGCCCGGCCGTGCGCCTTGATAAGGTTTTTTGGGTCGCCGCACAACGCCACGACGTCGTGGCCCTGCGGCTGCCTGGTGGAATTTGCCAGACTTCGGTCAATGCACGGCTGGCAAGCCGAACTCGTCCCATTTCTCCCTGGCCACGGGATCGCCGACTAGGAACTCAAAGCCGATGACGCTTTCGCCGTCTCGTGCGAGCTGGCATTTGAACTTCAGACTATACCAGTTTTTGCGGCTGCGGAAAGCCGCGCCATCCGCGGCGATGGTGGTGCCGCGGATCTTCTCCTCGGCCGTTGCGTAAGGCACGACGCGTTCCGGTTGAAAATCCGCGCGCCAACGCCGGATCTGATCCATGGCCTCGAGATTGCACAATTGCACCATCCGCTCGTCGGAAGCGAAGGTCGCAAGATCGGCGCGCGCCTGCCGGCTACGCGGATCGGCGAGCGTCTTGGCCGACAGCATTTCGGTCGGCCGGATCATGGCCGGCGCGGTTGGCGGTTGAGCTGGAGGAGTACTCGGCGATGGTGTTGGTGTTGATGTTCGTACCGGTGCCGGCGCTTGGGCCTCGGGCGTCGAGGGCGGCGCTGGCGCCGGCGGTGGCCTTGTCACGGCCTCGAACTGCCGCGGTGTCAGAATGGCGACCGACACCCGCTCCTCTTCCAGCCGCTTCGGCCGCTTTGGCAGCGGCATAAGCGCCAGCGTCACGGCAAGCAGCGTGTGGAGAACAACCGAGGTTGAGATGCCCCAAGGCGAGGCCTCGGCTCGCAGCGTGACGACCACCGGCCGACGCAAATCAGCTATTCCCGCTCTTTGCGCAGCTTCGCCCAATAATCGAGCCGCTTGCGGATATCGCGCTCGAAACCTCGCTCAGGCGGATCATAGAAGGTCTGGCGGCCCATCCTCTCCGGAAAATAGTCCTGGCCCGAAAAAGCGTCCGGCTCGTCATGATCGTAGCGATAGCCAGCGCCGTAATCCTCTTCCTTCATCAGCTTGGTCGGCGCATTGAGGATATGCTTTGGCGGCAGCAGCGAGCCATGCTGCTTGGCTGCCTGGGTGGCCGCCTTAAAGGCGGTGTAGACGGCATTGGATTTGGGCGCAGTGGCGAGATAGACGGTGGCCTCGGCAAAGGCGAGTTCGCCCTCGGGCGAGCCAAGGTAGTCGTAGGCGTCCTTGGCGGCATTGGCGATGACCAGCGCCTGCGGATCGGCAAGGCCGATGTCCTCCATCGCCATGCGCACCAGCCGCCGGCCGAGATAGAGCGGATCCTCGCCGGCGTCGAACATGCGCGCGAGATAGTAGAGCGCTGCATCGGGATCGGAGCCGCGCACCGATTTGTGCAGCGCCGAGATCAGATTGTAGTGGCCGTCCTGGCCCTTGTCATAGATCGGCGCACGGCGCTGGACGATGCGCTGCAGCCCTTCGGGATCGAAAACCTCGCCGGGCTTGGCGGCACGCCAGACTTCCTCGGCAAGCGTCAGCGAGGCGCGTCCGTCGCCATCGCTCATGCGAATGAGCATCGCCCGAGCCTCGTCGTCGAGCGGCAGCGCCCTGCCCTCCGTCGCCTCCGCCCGTGTCATCAGCTTGGCGATGCTCTCCTCGCCGAGCGAATGAAAGACCATGACGCGCGCCCGCGACAGCAACGCGGCATTCAGCTCGAAGGACGGGTTTTCGGTTGTGGCGCCAACCAGGACGACCGTCCCATCCTCCATGACTGGGAGAAAGGAATCCTGCTGGGCACGGTTGAACCGGTGGATCTCGTCGACGAAAAGCAGGGTCTGGCGACCGTTGGCGCGGCGCAGCTTGGCCGTCTCGAACACTTTCTTGAGGTCGGCGACGCCAGAAAACACCGCCGATATCTGCTCGAAGGCGAGGCTGGTCTCGCCGGCAAGCAGCCTCGCCACCGTGGTCTTGCCGGTGCCTGGCGGGCCCCAGAAGATCATCGAGCCGAGCGAACCCGAACCGATCAGCCGGGTCAGTGCGCCATCGGGTCCGGTCAGATGTTCCTGGCCAACGACCTCGCCAAGATTCTTTGGCCGCAACCGGTCAGCGAGCGGCCGCCCGGGCGGCGCTCTTTCCGGCTCATCGACACTGAACAGATCGGCCATGCACTTCTTTTGGTTTGGAGCGCGATCCCTTCAGACCGAACTCAGTAACGCAACACCTGGCGCAGTATCTGCCCGCCGCGCTCGACGGTAAAGCGCCACCAGCGCGTATCCTGCTGGGCTACCTGCGCCAGCGTCGCGGCGGTGTCGATGGTGGTGCCGTTGACTTCACGTACGATGTCGCCCGGCAGGAAGCCGAAATCGGCGGCCGGCGAATCGCGGTTGATGTCGATCACCGTGACGCCCTTGAGGTCGGTGCGCAGGCCGAGCTTCTGGGCAAGCCGCGGCGACAGTTCCGCGACCTTGGCGCCCGAGAATGGGCTGCGGCCATGCAGCGTCACTTCCGAGGCTTTCGCCCCCTCCGGCGCGCGCTCCAGCGCAATGTCCATCGCCGCCTGCTGGCCCTTGGTCAGCACCGCGAAATTCGCCTTGGTGCCGATCGACAGCGTCGCCATGCGATAGTCCAGCGCCTCGATGCTCTCGACCGGCTTGCCGTTGATCTGCAGCACGACATCGCCCGCTTTCAGCCCAGCCTTGCCCGCCGGTCCGGTCGCTTCGACGGAAGAGACCAGCGCCCCGGTCGGCTTCTCCATGCCGAGCGATTCGGCGATCTGCGGCGTCACCGCCTCGAACTCGGCGCCGATATAGGGCCGTTCGAAGAAGTCGAGGCCTGCCTTTGCGGCATCGGCGAAAGCCCGCACCATGTTGGCCGGGATGGCAAAACCGATGCCGATCGAGCCGCCGCTGCGGCTGTAAATCGCCGTGTTGATGCCAACCAGCTGGCCGCCCATGTTGATCAGCGCGCCGCCGGAATTGCCGGGATTGATGGCCGCGTCGGTCTGGATGAAATAGCCCGAATCCGAGACGCCGATATGGCTGCGGGCGAGTGCCGAAACAATGCCGCTGGTGGTGGTCTGGCCGACGCCGAAGGGGTTGCCGATGGCCAGCACCAGGTCGCCGACCTCGAGCGCGTCGGAATCGCCGATCGCGATGACCGGGAACGGCTTGTCGGATTCGATCTTGAGCACGGCAAGATCCAGCGTCTCGTCCTTCAGCATCACCTTCGAGGCGAATTCGCGGCCGTCGGCGGTCGCCACCTTGACCTCGTCGGCATCCTTGATGACGTGGAAATTGGTGACGATGACGCCACTCGGATCGACGAGCACGCCCGAGCCGAGCGATGACTGCGCACGCGGCTGAGCGCGGCCGAAAAACTCCTCGAAGAACGGATCGCCTTCAAAAGGCGATGTGACCTTGGCCGTCTGCGAGGCATAGACGTTGACGACGGCCGGCGCGGTCTGCTTGACCAGCGGCGCGAACGAAAGCTGCACCTCCTCGCGGCCGAAGGGCACGCGCTTGTCTGGCCCCGAGGTAGAATTCTCGCCTTCAACGCCATGCAACAGATCGGTCAGCACGTCCGACAGTCCCGGATCGGCAGGCTTTGCGGCATCTTCGGCCAGCGCCTGCCGGACTGCCGGTGCGGCTGCGAACACCATGAAGGCGCAGAGCAGGACAAGGGACAGTCTTTTGGCGCGCATTCGCGAATCCTCCAAGGCAAGTTCGGGTGCATTGTCCCGACGATTGTGCAAAATGAAAGGCTAAGCCGCTGAAATCCGATTATTTTCGCGCCTGCCGATCGTTTTGGAGACGCTTTGGCGCACGCAGAACAAGAAAAAGGGGCCCGCAGGCCCCTTCGATTCATTCTGGAAAGACCGAGCCTTATGCGGCCGCGGCGTCCGCTTCGGTGCCTTCGGCTTCGAGGCGAGCGCGGTCGGCGGCGCCCTTGGCATCCGTGTCGCGATCGACGAACTCGATGACGGCCATCGCGGCGTTGTCGCCGTGACGGAAGCCTGCCTTCATGATGCGCAGATAGCCGCCATTGCGGGTGGCGTAGCGCGGGGCGATGGTGTCGAACAGGCGCTTGACGACGCCTTCATTGCCGATCTGCGCGATCACCTGGCGGCGGGCGTGCAGGTCGCCGCGCTTGCCGAGCGTCACCAGCTTCTCGACGATCGGACGCAGGTCCTTCGCCTTCGGCAGGGTGGTGACGATCTGCTCGTGCTCGAGCAGCGACACGGCGAGGTTGGCGAACATCGACTTGCGATGGCTAATGCTTCTAGCGAAGCGGCGGCCTTTGAAACCGTGGCGCATGGCTCTTTTCCTTCTTCAGTTGTTCAAGAGGCCGCGGCCTCTGATGGTTTTCCGCATGACCGTCGGATCAAGCGGCCCACGCCGCCGATCCTTGGAATTCATGCTCAATATTGGTCTTCGTAACGCTTGGCGAGGTCTTCGATGTTTTCCGGCGGCCAGTCCGGCACTTCCATACCGAGGTGCAGGCCCATCGCCGCCAGGACTTCCTTGATCTCGTTCAGCGACTTGCGGCCGAAGTTCGGGGTGCGCAGCATCTCGGCTTCGGTCTTCTGGATGAGATCGCCGATGTAGACGATGTTGTCGTTCTTCAGGCAGTTGGCCGAACGCACGGAAAGCTCGAGTTCGTCGACCTTCTTGAGCAGCGCCGGGTTGAAGGCGAGCTCGGTGACGGCTTCGGCGGCGACTTCCTTCTGCGGCTCGTCGAAGTTGACGAACAGGCCAAGCTGGTCCTGCAGGATGCGAGCGGCGAAAGCCACCGCGTCCTCACCCGAGATCGAACCGTCGGTCTCGATGGTCATGGTCAGCTTGTCATAGTCGAGAACCTGGCCCTCGCGGGTGTTTTCGACCTTGTAGGAGACCTTCTTGACCGGCGAATAGAGGCTGTCGACCGGGATCAGGCCGATCGGCGCGTCTTCGGCGCGGTTGCGCTCGGCAGGCACGTAGCCCTTACCGGTGTCGACGGTGAACTCCATGCGGATTTCAGCGCCTTCGTCCAGCGTGCAGATAACGTGGTCGGGGTTGAGGATCTCGACGTCGCCAACCGTCTGGATGTCGCCGGCGAGAACCGCACCCGGGCCCTGCTTGCGCACGACCATGCGCTTGGGGCCATCGCCTTCCATGCGGATGGCGATTTCCTTGATGTTCAAGACGATGTCGGTCACGTCCTCGCGCACGCCGGCGATGGACGAGAATTCATGCAGAACGCCGTCGATCTGCACGGCGGTGACAGCCGCACCGCGCAGCGAAGACAGAAGCACGCGGCGCAGCGCGTTGCCCAGCGTGAGGCCGAAGCCGCGCTCGAGCGGCTCGGCGACCAGCGTGGTCAGCGTCTTCTTCTTCGACGAGAACTCGATCTTGTTCGGCTTGATCAGTTCCTGCCAATTTTTCTGGATCATGATGCTTTCCTTCCGTTGACCCGCCACCATCCAATCGTGGCGGGCGACCTGGAATGCCGTGGAGGAGCGTCCTTGAGGGCGCTCACGCGGCGTTCGGTAATTTCTTAGACGCGGCGCTTCTTGCGCGGGCGGCAGCCATTGTGCGGGATCGGCGTCACATCACGGATCGAGGTGATGGTGAAGCCGGCCGCCTGGAGGGCGCGCAGAGCAGACTCACGACCCGAGCCAGGTCCGCAGACCTCGACTTCAAGCATGCGCATGCCGTGTTCCTGGGCCTTCTTGGCAACATCCTCAGCAGCCATCTGGGCAGCGAACGGGGTCGACTTGCGCGAACCCTTGAAGCCCTGGGCGCCAGCCGACGACCAGGCAATCGAATTGCCCTGCGCGTCGGTGATGGTGATCATCGTGTTGTTGAAGGTCGAATTGACGTGGGCAACGCCCGACGAGATATTCTTGCGTTCGCGACGGCGAACACGAGCGGCTTCCTTGGCCATGATAGTCCTTTCAGTTGATCTCTACACCGCCGTAATGCCAGCGGCTCCACCTTTGAAAGCGAGTAGTGAGTAGGAAATAGCGAATAGGGATCCCTATTCGCTAATGGCTACTCGCTATTCGCTCGCTTACTTCTTCTTGCCGGCGATCGACTTGGCCGGGCCCTTGCGGGTGCGTGCATTGGTGTGCGTGCGCTGGCCGCGAACCGGCAGCGAGCGGCGGTGACGCAGGCCGCGGTAGCAGCCGAGGTCCATGAGACGCTTGATGTTCATCGACACCTCGCGGCGCAGGTCGCCTTCGACCTGGTAGTCGCGGTCGATCGTCTCGCGGATCTGCAGCACTTCCGCGTCGGTCAGCTGGTTGACGCGGCGCTCGGCCGGGATGCCGACCTTGTCGACGATCTCCTGGGCGAACTTCTTGCCAATGCCGTGAATGTACTGAAGCGCGATGACGACACGCTTGTTGGTCGGAATGTTGACGCCGGCTATACGAGCCATGTTCTTTCCTTCTCCATGTGGGCCGACCAACCTTTCAAACAAGGCAGGCCTGGCGCTGTCAAAGTTGCCCCGCGTCCGGTGGAGGCCGGCCCTTGCGGGAGTTTCCAGTTCAAAGCGACTGCCTTGCCCTTGCGGACAAGCAAAGTGCGCACCTGATAGGAAGACGGGCCGCCATACCGCAGCGGGCCGCTCCCGTCAAGCCTAATCTTTAAATTCCCTTACCGCGCCTTGGCGGCCGCTGCGAGCACGGCTTCAATCTCGGCGGTAACGGCGTCGATGCTGGCCATGCCGTCGACCGTCTTGAGCCTGCCCTTGGCATAGTAGTAGCCGGTCAGCGGAGCGGTCTTCTTGTAATACTCCCGCAGGCGCTCTTCGAACACCGCGGGATTGTCGTCCTTGCGCACCGGCTGGCCGGCCGCCTTGGCATCCTCGGCGCGCTTGACGATGCGGCCGACCAGGGCTCTGTCGTCGACGACCAGTTCGATGACCGTGTCGAGACGGATACCGCGCTGCGAAAGCATCGATTCAACCGCATCGGCCTGCACCAGCGTGCGCGGGTAGCCATCGAGGATGAATCCCTTGGCGCAATCAGCCTGGTCGATGCGTTCGGCGACGATGGCGTTGACGATGGCGTCGGACACCAGCTCACCGGCATCCATCACCGCCTTGGCACGCTTGCCGACTTCGGTACCGGCCTGAACGGCCGCACGCAGCATGTCACCCGTCGAAAGCTGGGGTATGCCGTATTTGTCTACCAGTCTTTGTGCTTGTGTCCCCTTGCCCGCTCCTGGCGGCCCAAGCAATATCAACCTCATCTGGCTTTCTTCCCCCCGCGCAGCTTCGACTTCTTGATCAGGCCTTCATACTGGTGCGCGATCAGGTGGCCCTGAATCTGCGCAACCGTATCGAGCGTGACACTGACCACGATCAGAAGCGATGTGCCACCGAGGTAGAACGGTACGCCAGTCGCCGAGATCAGGAACTCCGGCAGCAGGCACACCAGCACCAGATAGATGGCGCCGATGACGGTGATGCGGGTGAGAACGTAATCGATGTAATCGGCGGTGCGCTCGCCCGGACGATAGCCCGGGATGAAGCCCGAATGCTTCTTGAGCTGGTCGGCGGTGTCCTTCGGGTTGAAGACAATCGCTGTGTAGAAGAAGGCGAAGAACACGATCATCGCCGCATAAAACAGCATGTAGAGCGGCTGGCCGTGGCCAAGCGAGGCCAGGATGGTGCTCGCCCAGGCAGGCATGTTGGTCGTCTGCGAGAAGCCGGCGACGGTGGCCGGCAGCAGCAGCAGCGACGACGCGAAGATCGGCGGGATGACGCCCGACGTGTTGAGCTTCAGCGGCAGATGCGAAGTGTCGCCCTGGAACATCCGGTTGCCAACCTGGCGCTTCGGATACTGGATCAGCAGGCGGCGCTGAGCGCGCTCGAAGAACACGATGAGCGCGATGACGACGATGGCGAGCACGATGATCGCCAGGATCAGGCCGGTCGACAGGGCGCCGGTGCGGCCGAGTTCCAGCGTGCCGGAAATGGCATGCGGCAGGCCGGCGACGATGCCGGAGAAGATGATCAGCGAAATGCCGTTGCCGATGCCGCGCGCGGTGATCTGCTCACCAAGCCACATCAGGAACATGGTGCCGCCGACCAGGGTGACGACGGTCGAGATGCGGAAGAACATGCCAGGATCGCTGACGATGCCGTTGCCGTTCTCCAGCCCCACCGAAATGCCGTAAGCCTGCACCAGGGCCAGCAGCACGGTGCCGTAGCGCGTGTACTGGTTGATGACCTTGCGGCCCTGTTCGCCTTCCTTCTTCAGCGCTTCCAGCGACGGGATGACCGAGGTCATCAGCTGCATGATAATGGAGGCGGAGATGTAAGGCATGATGCCGAGCGCGAAGATCGCCATGCGCTGCACGGCGCCGCCGGCGAACATGTTGAACATGCCGAGCACGCCCTTGCTCTGCGAAGAGAAGGCCTGGGCGAAGGCGTCAGGGTTGATGCCGGGAAGCGGAATGTAGGTGCCGAGGCGGTAGACGAGCAACGCGCCGATGGTGAACCAAATGCGTTTCTTCAGGTCCTCTGCCTTGGCAAAGGCCGAGAAATTCAGATTCGAGGCTAGTTGTTCAGCAGCCGAAGCCATGCCTGATTCTCCGCTTGGTAACGCTTGATGGCCCGTGAGGTCAGGCGGTGCGTTTCACCGAAGCTCACGAGATAAGCTCCGGGCTCTAAACATGCAAGCGGCCGCGTTGACGCGGCCGCTTAATTGAGCAGATCAAAGCGCAATCGTTGAGCAAAAACGGGATCCCACTCTTGCCGATCGCGCTTCAAATTGCCGTTACTCGGCAGCTGCCTTTTCCGGCAACTTGACCGAGCCACCAGCCTTTTCGATCTTCTCGATCGCAGCCTTGGAAGCGCCGGCCACGTCGAAGGCAAGCTTAGCCTTCAGCTCGCCATCGGACAGCACGCGCACGCCATCCTTGACGCGGCGGATGACGCCGGCGGCGACAAGCGCCTCGGCCGTCACGGTTGCCTTGGCGTCGAGCTTCTTGGCGTCGACGGCTTCCTGGATGCGGGCCAGCGACACGACAACGAAGCTCTTGGCGAAGATGTTGTTGAAGCCACGCTTCGGCAGACGCCTGTAGAGCGGCATCTGGCCGCCCTCGAAGCCGTTGATGGCGACGCCGGAGCGCGCCTTCTGGCCCTTGACGCCGCGACCGGCGGTCTTGCCCGAGCCGGAACCGATGCCACGGCCGAGACGCTTCTTGGAATGCGTCGCGCCGTCCTTGTCACGCAGATCGTTGAGTTTCATCTGAGTTCTCCTGCGCTTTGGCTCAGCCCTCGTCCACGACGCGGACGAGATGCTGAACGGCGGCGATCATGCCACGCACGGAAGGCGTATCTTCCAGGGTGCGCTGCTTGTGCATCTTGTTGAGGCCGAGGCCGACCAGCGTCGCGCGCTGTTCCTTCGGACGGCGGATCGGCGAACCGATCTGCTCAACGGTGATGGTCTTGGTTGCTTTCTTGGCCATGGTCAAAATCCCTGGTCAGATCGACTATTCTTCAGCCGCAACGGCGGTGCCGCGGCGGGCCTGAAGGGTCGAATACTTGATGCCGCGCGCGGCAGCCACATCCTTGGGATGCATCTGGCTCTTCAGCGCGTCGAAGGTGGCGCGAACCATGTTGTACGGGTTCGACGAACCCATCGACTTGGCAACCACGTCATGCATGCCGAGCGTCTCGAAGACAGCGCGCATCGGGCCGCCGGCGATGATGCCGGTACCCTGCTTGGCAGCGCGCAGCAGAACGCGTCCGGCGCCCCAACGTCCCTCGACGTCGTGATGCAGCGTACGGCCCGAGCGCAGCGGCACGAAGATCATGTCGCGCTTTGCCGATTCGGTTGCCTTGCGGATGGCTTCCGGCACTTCGCGTGCTTTGCCATGACCGAAGCCGACGCGGCCCTTCTGGTCGCCGACGACGACGAGTGCGGCGAAGCCGAAGCGGCGGCCGCCCTTGACGACCTTGGCGACGCGGTTAATGTGGACGAGCTTGTCCACCATGCCGTCATCGCGCTCTTCACGCTCGCGGCCGCGGCCGCCTTCCCTACGTTCCTGTGCCATATCCTGTTCCTTGTTTTTTTCCGGAAGCACGGTTGATGATGAGATCCGGCGCCTCTGTGGGTCACCGGGGGCGAAAGTTATTTTTTCCTTTGCATGATCTTATCCGAAAAGTCTGCAACTTTTCGGGATCAAGCATTAGAAACTAAGACCGCCTTCGCGGGCAGCCTCGGCCAGCGCCTTGACGCGGCCGTGATAGATGTAGGCGCCGCGATCGAAGACGACTTCCTTGACGCCGGCCTTGGTGGCGCGCTCGGCGATCAGCTTGCCGATCGCGGCAGCGGCCGCGGTGTCGGCCCCGGTCTTGAGCGAACCCTTGAGGTCCTTCTCGAGTGTCGAGGCTGCAACGATGGTGTGACCCTTGGCGTCGTCGATGACCTGAACGTAAATGTTCTTCGACGTGCGGTGGACCGACAGACGCGGACGGTCGCCGGCGACCTTCTTGATCTGGCGGCGGACGCGCTGCGCACGGCGCTGGATGGATTCTTTGCTAGCCATGATAGTTCCTTGCCTTCAAAAAACGGGGGCCGCCATATGCGGTAGGCGAAAGCGCCTCCCGCGACCGCTCCCCGCGGCGTTACATCCTCTGGTTTGGCCTCTTCCGAAAAATCCGAAACTTTTCGGGGCCAAGCCCATTACTTCTTCTTGCCTTCCTTGCGGACGATCTTCTCGCCAGCGTAGCGGACGCCCTTGCCCTTGTAAGGCTCAGGGCCGCGGTATTCGCGGATCTCGGCAGCCACCTGGCCAACCTGCTGCTTGTCGATACCGGCAACGGTGATCTCGGTCGGCTTCGGCACCGTGATGGTGATGCCGGCCGGCGTCTCGTAGACGACGTCATGGCTGAAGCCAAGGGCCAGCTGCAGGTTCTTGCCCTGAAGCGCGGCACGATAGCCAACGCCGGTGATCTCGAGCTTCTTCTCGAAACCGTCCTTGACGCCCTGCAGGATGTTGACGATCTGCGTGCGCGACATGCCCCACTTCGAGCGGGCGGTCTTGGTCTGGTCGCGCGGCTCGACAGCAATCTCGCTGCCTTCCATCTTGACCAGGACTTCGTCGTTCACCACGAACTTCAGCTCGCCCTTGGGGCCCTTCGCCGTCACGGTCTGGCCGTTGACGGTCGCGGTCACGCCCTGCGGCAGCGAAACGGGTTTCTTTCCAATACGAGACATTTTGTTGTCCTCGTCACTTCTCTTGTTTCAGGTCTCTGTCTTCGGAACGATCCGAAGACCGGATTCCAATTTGCGGTCAGCTGCCAGATCAGAAGATCTGGCAGAGAATCTCGCCGCCGACGTTCTGTTCGCGGGCTTCGTGATCGGCCATCACGCCCTTCGGCGTCGAAAGGATGGCGATGCCGAGGCCGTTGGCGACGTGCGGGATCGACTTGGCCGAGACGTAAACGCGGCGGCCCGGCTTCGAGACGCGGGCGATTTCGCGCACGACCGGCGCACCGTCGAAATACTTCAGCTCGATTTCGATTTCGGACTTGCCGTTGTCGAAGTCGGTCTGGCTGTAGTCGCGGATATAGCCTTCAGCCTTCAGCACGTCGAGGACGCGGGTGCGCAGGCGCGAAGCCGGCGTCGAGACACTCGACTTCTTGCGGCCGTAGGCGTTGCGGATGCGGGTCAGCATATCGCCGAGAGGATCGCTCAATGACATGTTATGTCCTCCTTACCAGCTCGACTTGACCAGGCCCGGGATCTGGCCGTTATTGCCGAGATCACGAAGCGCGATGCGCGATACTTTGAGCTTGCGATAGTAGGCACGCGGACGGCCGGTGACTTCGCAGCGGTTGCGGATGCGGATCTTGGCCGAGTTGCGCGGCAGGGCAGCAAGCTTGAGCTGGGCGCGGAAGCGCTCCTCCATCGGCTTGGACTGATCCATGATGATCGCCTTCAGGGCAGCGCGCTTGGGACCGTACTGGTCGGCAAGCTTGCGGCGCCTGTTGTTCTTCTCGACTGAGCTGGTCTTTGCCATTTCAGATTTTTCCTTTTCTCGCTGCCGTTACTGGCGGAAGGGGAAGTTGAAAGCCTTGAGCAATGCCCGGGCTTCGTCGTCCGTCTTCGCAGTCGTACAAACGATGACGTCCATGCCCCAGATCTGATCAACCTTGTCGTAGTTGATCTCCGGGAACACGATGTGCTCCTTGATGCCCATGGCGTAATTGCCACGGCCATCGAAGCTCTTGGGGTTCAGTCCGCGGAAGTCGCGGACGCGCGGCAGCGCGATGTTCACGAGGCGGTCGAGGAACTCGTACATACGTTCCTTGCGCAGCGTGACCTTGGCGCCGATCGGCATGTTCTCGCGGACCTTGAAGCCAGCGATAGAATTGCGGGCGCGGGTGACGACGGCCTTCTGGCCGGCGATCATCGCCAGGTCCTCGGCGGCAACCGAGGGCTTCTTGGAATCGGCGGTCGCTTCGCCAACACCCATGTTCAGCACGATCTTGTCGAGGCGCGGAACCTGCATGTCGTTTTCGTAGCCGAACTGCTCCTGCAGCGCCTTGCGGATGGTCTCGTTGTAGACCTGCTTCAGACGCGGCGTGTTGGTGGCAGTCGCCTGCTTGCTTTGAGCCTTAGCCATTGATGACTTCTCCCGAGCGCTTGGCGACGCGCACCTTCTTGCCGTCCTTCTGGAAGATGAAACCGACGCGGGTCGGCTTGCCATCCTTGGGGTCGGCCAGCGCGATGTTCGACAGCTGGATCGGCGCTTCCTTAGTGATGATCCCGCCCTCTTGGGACTGGGACTGCTTCTGGTGACGACGGATCATGTTGACGCCGCGCACCAGCGCGGTGTCATCCTTCGGCTGAACCGAGAGGACTTCGCCCGAACGGCCCTTGTCCTTGCCGGCCAGCACGACGACCTTGTCGCCTTTTCTAATCTTTTGCATTGGTCCGGCTCCTTACAGCACTTCAGGCGCGAGCGAGATGATCTTCATGTGGTTCTTGGCGCGGAGTTCGCGCGGAACCGGTCCGAAGATACGCGTGCCGATCGGCTCTTTCTTGTTGTCGACGAGAACGGCCGCGTTCTTGTCGAAACGGATCACGCTGCCGTCCGGGCGGCGGATGTCCTTGGCCGTGCGAACCACGACCGCCTTCATCACATCACCCTTCTTAACGCGGCCGCGCGGAATGGCTTCCTTGATGGACACCACGATGATGTCGCCCACGGAAGCGTATTTCCGCTTCGAGCCGCCCAGCACCTTGATGCACATGACACGACGCGCGCCGGAATTATCCGCCACGTCGAGGTTTGTTTGCATCTGAATCATGACTGGCCGCCTTCTTCTTTTCTAACGGGACGGGTTTTTCACCCCTCCCCGGTCTGTCCAAAATTCGTTGTTTACGCCTGGTCCGAAGACACGACGATCCAGCGCTTGTCCTTGGAAATCGGCTTCGATTCCTGGATGAACACCTGATCGCCAACCTTGTGGGCGTTGTTCTCGTCGTGCGCCTTGTACTTCTTGGTCATGCGCACGGTCTTCTTCATCACGGGATGCGTGAAGCGCCGTTCGACCTTGACGACAACCGTCTTCTCGTTCTTGTCGCTGACGACGGTGCCCTGCAGAATGCGCTTTGGCATGGTTTTCGTCCTTAAGCCTTCTTGGCCGCGGACTTTTCCGCAGCGATGGTCTTGATACGCGCAATGTCCTTACGGACCTGCCTCACGCGCGCGGTCTTCTCGAGCTGGCCGGTGGCCTTCTGGAAGCGCAGGTTGAACTGCTCTTTCTTCAGGCTGGCCAAATCGTCGGTCAGCTGGTCCTGGGTCTTGGTCCGGATGTCTTCGGCTTTCATGATCAGCCCGTCCTTATTCTGCGATGCGCTGTACGAAGCGCGTCCTGACCGAGAGCTTGGCCGCGCCGAGACGCAGCGCCTCACGGGCGGTTTCTTCACTGACGCCGTCGATCTCGAACATGATGCGGCCCGGCTTGACGCGTGCCGCCCAGTAGTCGACGGCACCCTTGCCCTTACCCATGCGGACTTCGGTCGGCTTCGACGTGACCGGCAGATCCGGGAAAATACGGATCCAGACGCGGCCAGCGCGCTTCATTTCGCGAGTGATCGCGCGGCGGGCCGCCTCGATCTCACGCGCGGTGACGCGGTTCGGCTCAAGCGCCTTCAGTCCGAAACCACCGAAATCCAGGTTGGTGCCGCCCTTTGCGGTACCATGGATACGGCCCTTGAACTGCTTGCGGAACTTTGTGCGCTTTGGCTGCAGCATCGTTCTAACTCCAAATTCCTAAATGTCTCAGGCGTTTTCGCGACGACGACCGCGTTCGCGATCACCACCACCGCCATGCGCAGCATCACCCTCGGTCGCGCGACGTTCCGAAGCCATCGGATCGTGCTCGAGGATCTCGCCCTTGAATACCCAGACCTTGACGCCACAGATGCCGTACGCCGTATTCGCCTCGGCCGTGCCGTAGTCGACATCGGCGCGCAGCGTGTGCAGCGGCACGCGGCCTTCGCGGTACCACTCCATGCGGGCGATTTCGGCGCCGCCGAGACGGCCCGAGCAGTTGATGCGGATGCCTTCGGCACCGAGGCGCATCGCCGACTGCACGGCGCGCTTCATGGCGCGGCGGAACGCGATACGGCGCTCGAGCTGCTGGGCGATCGACTGGGCGACCAGGGTCGCGTCGATTTCCGGCTTGCGCACTTCGACGATGTTGAGGTGCGTCTCGGACTTCGTCATCTCCATCAGCTTCTTGCGAAGCTTCTCGATGTCGGCGCCCTTCTTGCCGATGATCAGACCCGGGCGCGCGGCATGGATGGTGACGCGGCACTTCTTGTGCGGACGCTCGATCACGACCTTGGAGATCGCGGCCTGCTTGAGTTCCTTCTCAAGATACTTGCGGATCTTGATGTCCTCATGCAGCAGCTTGCCGTACTCACCGGTGTTCGCGAACCAGCGCGAATCCCAGGTGCGGTTGATGCCGAGGCGAAGACCGATCGGATTGACTTTCTGGCCCATTATGCGGCCTCCCCTTTTTCTTCGACTTCACGAACGACGATCGTGAGGTGCGAGAACGGCTTCTCGATACGGCTGGCGCGACCACGGCCACGAGCGTGGAACCGCTTCATGACGATCGACTTGCCGACATAGGCTTCCGCCACCACCAGCGCATCGACATCGAGGTCGTGGTTGTTTTCCGCGTTGGCGATCGCCGATTCCAGCGTCTTCTTGACCGTGCCGGAAATCCGCTTGGCCGAGAATTCGAGATCGGAAAGCGCTGTCGCGACCTTCTTGCCGCGGATCAGCGCGGCAACGAGGTTCAGCTTCTGCGGGCTGATACGGATCGTGCGCAATACGGCGCGCGCTTCGTTATCAGCAAGCCTGCGCGGAGCTTTGGCCTTGCCCATGATTATTTCCTCTTCGCCTTCTTATCCGCGCCGTGACCGTAATAGGTCCGGGTCGGAGCGAATTCACCGAACTTATGACCGACCATGTCCTCGTTCACCGAGACGGGAACATGCTTCTGGCCGTTGTAGACACCGAAGGTGAAGCCGACGAACTGCGGCAGGATGGTGGAGCGACGGCTCCACATCTTGATCACCTCATTGCGACCACCTTCACGAACCTTGTCCACCTTCTTGAGAAGGTAGCCGTCGATGAAGGGGCCTTTCCAAATAGAACGAGTCACTTGGCGTTACCTCTTCTTAGCTCTTGCGCTGATGGCGCGAGCGCAGGATGAACTTGTCGGTCGCCTTGTTGGACCGCGTCTTCTTGCCCTTGGTCGGCTTGCCCCACGGGCTGACCGGATGACGGCCACCGGAGGTGCGGCCTTCACCACCGCCATGCGGATGGTCGACCGGGTTCATGGTCACGCCGCGATTGTGCGGACGCTTGCCGCGCCAAACCGTGCGGCCGGCCTTGCCGTCGTTGATGTTGCCGTGGTCGGGGTTCGACACGGCGCCGACGGTGGCCATGCAGGAGCCGTGAACGACACGCTGCTCGCCCGAGTTGAGGCGCAGGATCGCCATGCCCTGGTCGCGACCGACGAGCTGGGCGTAACCGCCAGCCGAACGGGCAACCTGGCCGCCCTTGCCCGGCTTCAGCTCGATGTTGTGGACGATCGTGCCGACCGGCATCGATGCCAGCGGCATCGCATTGCCCGGCTTCACGTCGACCGCTTCGCCAGCCACGATCTTGTCGCCGGCGGCAAGGCGCTGCGGGGCGATGATGTAGGACAGCTCGCCATCGTCGTACTTGATCAGCGCGATGAAGGCGGTGCGGTTCGGATCGTATTCAATGCGCTCGACCGTGCCGACAACGTCGAACTTGCGGCGCTTGAAGTCGATGATGCGGTACGAACGCTTGTGACCACCGCCGATGAAGCGGGCGGTGATGCGGCCGTAATTGTTGCGGCCGCCCGACTTGGTCAGGCCCTCGGTCAGGCCCTTGACGGGCTTGCCCTTGTAGAGGCCCGAGCGGTCGACGATGACCAGCTGGCGGGTGCTCGGCGTTACCGGGTTGAATTTTTTCAGTGCCATTGTTCTGTCCTCGCGGCCTTGCTCAGAGACCCGTCGCGACGTCGATCGACTGGCCGTCGGCCAGCGTCACGATCGCCTTCTTGACGTCGCTCTGGCGGCCGATCGTGCCGCGGAAGCGCTTGATCTTGCCCTTGCGGACAAGCGTGTTCACGGCCATCACCTTGACGCCGAACAGCGCTTCGACGGCGGCCTTGATTTCCGGCTTCGACGCCTTCTTGGCGACGTTGAAGACGACCTGGTTCTGCTCGGAAGCCATGGTCGACTTTTCGGTGATCGCCGGGCTGACGATCACGTCGTAGTGACGAAGGTCGGTCATTTAAAGCGCTCCTCGAGAGCCTCGACGGCGGCCTTCGAAAGGACCAGCGTGCCGCGGCGCAGAATGTCGTAGACGTTGATGCCCTGGATGGGCAGCACGTCGATGTTGGGGATGTTGGTCGCGGCCAGCTTGAAGTTCTTGTCAAGCTCGGCGCCACCGATCACCAGGGCGTTGCTCAGGCCCAGCGTCGCGAAATTCGCGATCAGCGCCTTGGTCTTGGCCTCGGTCAGCTTCAGCTCGTCGATGATGATGATCGACGCGCTCTTGGCCTTGGCCGAGAGAGCATGCTTCAAGCCCAGAGCGCGCACCTTCTTCGGCAGGTCGTGCTCGTGGCTGCGAACGACCGGGCCGTGAGCCTTGCCGCCGCCGCGGAACTGCGGAGCGCGTGCCGAATGGTGACGGGCGCGGCCCGTACCCTTCTGCTTGTACATCTTGGCGCCGGTGCGCGCGATTTCGGCGCGGCCCTTGGCCTTGTGCGTGCCCTGCTGCTTCTTGGCAAGCTGCCAGCGCACGACGCGCTGCAGGATGTCCTCGCGCGGATCAAGGCCGAAAATCTCCTCGGAGAGTTTCACCTTGCCGGCGTCCTTGCCGCCAAGCGTTGTGATCTTGAGATCCATTATTCCGCTCCCTCTGTGGCCGGAGCCTCATTCTTCGTGGCGGCGCGGATCGCGGCGGGCTTCGGCGCATTGGCCGGCAGTGCCACCTTGGCCGCGTCGCGGACCAGGATCCAGGCGCCCTTCGATCCGGGAACCGCTCCGCGGATCAGGATCAGCCCGCGGTCGGCATCGGTCGAGACGATCTCGACGTTCTGCGTGGTGACGCGGGTATCGCCCATGTGACCGGCCATCTTCTTGCCCTTGAACACCTTGCCGGGGTCCTGGCGCTGGCCGGTCGAACCGTGCGTACGGTGCGAGACCGAGTTACCGTGCGTCGCGCGGCCACCACCCATATGGTGACGCTTGATGACGCCCTGGAAGCCCTTGCCGATCGTCGTGCCCGTCACATCGACCTTCTGGCCGGCGACAAAGTGCTCGACGGTGATCTCGGCGCCGACATCGATCATGTTGTCGGCGGAGACGCGGAACTCGGCAACCTTCGCCTTCGGCTCGACGGAAGCGGTCGCGAAATGGCCGCGCAACGCCTTCGACGTGTTCTTCACCTTGGCGAGGCCAACGCCGAGCTGAACGGCGGTGTAGCCATTCTTCTCCTGCGTGCGCTGCGCCACGACCTGGCAGTTCTCCATCTGGAGAACGGTGACGGGAACATGTTCCCCGGCATCGTTGTAGATGCGGGTCATTCCCACCTTCTTTGCAATCACACCTGAACGCATCGGTTCAATTCCTTTAGAGTTCCGGGCCAGGGGCACTGCCCCTTACCGCGCTCTCATTCCCTTAGAGCTTGATCTCGACGTCGACGCCGGCGGCCAGATCGAGCTTCATCAAAGCATCGACGGTCTGCGGGGTCGGATCGACGATGTCGAGCAGACGCTTGTGCGTGCGCATCTCGAACTGCTCGCGGCTCTTCTTGTCGACGTGGGGCGACCGATTCACCGTGAACTTTTCGATCCGCGTCGGCAGCGGAATGGGGCCGCGGACGTTTGCGCCGGTGCGCTTGGCCGTCGACACGATTTCCTTCGTCGAGGCGTCGAGCACGCGGTGATCAAACGCCTTCAGGCGGATGCGGATATTCTGTCCGTTCATGCGTCACTTCCTTGTTCTGGCGCGGCGCGGGCAACTTCCGCGCCCGCGACAGATCGGTTTAAGTCCAAATTACTCTTTGATGGTGACGACGATGCCGGCACCGACGGTGCGGCCGCCTTCACGGATGGCGAAGCGCAGCTTCTCTTCCATGGCGATCGGCACGATCAGCTCGACATCGACGGTGATGTTGTCGCCAGGCATCACCATCTCGGTGCCAGCCGGCAG
>NZ_JBWLUW010000020.1:0-69589 GCF_057784245.1 Mesorhizobium sp. CNPSo 4671
GAAGAGGGGCGGGCGGGAGCCGAAACGACTGAACAGGTCGCTAGTGAAAGCCGGACGGACCGCCTCAGGATCCGGGCCGCCTGGATGTATTTCGTCGAGCAGATGACGCAGAACGAGATCGCCGACGTGCTGGGCGTCGGCCGCGTCACCATCGTGCGCATGCTGGCCGAGGCGCGTTCGCGCAACGAGGTGAAGATCACCATCGAGAGCGAATTGTCGGAGATCGTGCGGCTGGAGCGCGCGCTGGAGCGGACGTTCGGCCTGCAGCAGGCGCTGGTCGCCCCACTCACCGCACCCAATGCCGATCCGATCCCCGCGATCAGCGCCAAGACGGGCAGTTTCCTGTCCGACACGATGAAGTCCGGCATGCGCGTCGGCGTTGGCTGGGGCCGGACGCTGTTCTCCAGCCTGCCCTTCATCAGCGCCAAATCGCTTACCGACTTCAAGGTCATTTCGCTGCTGGGCGGTGTCGGCGTCGTGAGGCGCTATAACCCGGCTGAGTTCGCCTGGCGCTTCGCCCAGATCTTCCAGGGCGACGGCTACCTGATCCCGACGCCGGCCGTCGTCGACAGCGTGGAGACCAAGGTCGCGCTGGTCGAGCGCTGCGGCCTGCAGGAGGTTTTTGAAATGGCCAACGTGCTCGATGCCGTTCTGCTGAGCGTCGGCGGCATCGCCTCGGCCACCACCTTCTCGCGCGGTGGCTTTCTCAGGGAAGCGGACCGCGAGGCCCTGCTCGAGCGTGGCGCCGTCGGCGACCTTCTGTTCCATTTCTTCGACCGCAACGGCGATCTCGTCGATCATCCCGTCAACAGCCACGTAATGTCGGTGGAAGTCGACCGCCTGCGCGCGGCGCCGATCCGCATCCTCACCTCCGGCGGCGAGGAGAAGACCGAGGCGCTGCTCGGCGCCATGCACCTGATCGCGCCGACGATCCTGATCACCGACGAGGAAAGCGCCAAGCGCATGCTCGAGGCGGTCAGCGCAAGCTGAAGGACCCCGTAATGTAATCGGGCCAGGCCTGCTGCTCGTCGAAAACGGCGGCAAGATCCGGTGTGTCCGCCAATATTCCGCTGAGCACCAGCGCCGTGGCGACGCCGACGCCATTACCGCCCGCTATGTCATGTTCGACGCTGTCGCCGATGCAGACCACGCTGCCGCGCCCAGGCTCGCCGGCCAACGCCAGCGCCGCGGAGAAAATCGCCGGATAGGGCTTGCCGATGCGGGTGACGCTGCCGCCCAGGTTTTCGTAGAGATCGGCGATCTCTCCGGCGCCGAAGCGGGGTCCGACTGCCGTCAGCATGATCCTGTCGGGATTGGTGCAGAAGCACGGCACCTTTCGCGCTGCCGGTGGGGCAAGCAGTTGGCGATAATGGTCGAGGTCATGGCGATCGCCCTCGCTGGCCGAGATCAGCACCAATTCGGCGTCCTCACCGGCCTCGGTCAGCACGAAGGGCAGGCCTTCGATCGCCGTGCGGTCGTTGTCGCGGCTGATCAGCAGGCATTTTGTCCCCGGACGCAGCATTCCCGATGCCGCCATGTCATTGAAGGACCGCCACGCCACCTCGCCGGAGGAGACAAAATGGTCCCAGCTTCCGGCGGCGAAGCCGAGCTTCAGCAGGCGGTCCTCATTGGGTCTGGCGCGCTTGCCGGAATTGGAGATCAGCACCACCGTCTTGCCGGCGCGCTTCAGCGCCGACAATGCCTCCACCGCGCCGGGATAAGGAGCCTGGCCGTCATGCAGCACGCCGAACTGGTCGAGCAGGAAGGTCTGGTAGCGCTCCACCAGCGGTCCGATGCCCTCGAGGCGCTCGATGGTTTTCGCGCTCATAGCGGTCCTGCCTTGCTTGCACCCTTCAGCGCCAGTCGCGCCGTGCCGGCGGCCGCCTCATCGGAAAGTGTGGGCAGGAATGCGACACCGAGCTTGCGCTGCCGGATTGCCGTCCAGGCCTTATTTGCAGCGCCGCCGCCGACGCTCCTGACCGAAGTCAGCGCTGGCGCGCCGAGTTCGGCCAGCCTGCGGTAGCCGAGCGCCTCGATCGCGGCCATGCCTTCGAGCATCGCCTTGAAATAGTCGGCGTCGTCTGCGGGCCGCGGCGAAAGGCGCGGCGGCAGGGCCGGATCGGCGATGGGAAAGCGCTCGCCGGCCATGCCGAGCGGATAGTAGTCGAGCCCGGTCTCTGTCGTGGGGTCGATTGCCGCGCTGAGTTCGATGATCCGCGCCAGCGAAAAGTGCTGCGCCAGCACCTTGCCGCCGGAATTCGACGCGCCGCCGGCCAGCCAGGTGTCGCCGAGGCGATGGCTGTAGATGCCGAAGCGCGGCGCCGAGATCGGCCGGTCGGAAAGGATCTTGATGGTGAGCGAGGATCCCAGCGCCGTGACGCCGTCGCCGGCCGTGGTAGCGCCGGTCGCCAGGAAGGAGGCGCAGCCATCCGTGGTGCCGGCGACCAGGGCCACATCGCGCGGCAGACCGAACAGCTGCGCGGCGGCCGCGGTGAGCGTGCCGATCACGTCGCCTGGCTCGATGACATCAGGTAACAGATCCATGCGCATGCCGGTCGCCGCAATCCAGTCCGGCCAGCGGCGCGCCTCGACGTCATAGCCTGTCTTCAGCGCGTTGTTCTCGTCGCTGACGTCGAAGCGGCCTGAGAGATTTCCGGCAATCCAGTCGGCCTGGTGCAGCACGGCCGTGATGCCGGGCAGATGCTGGAACCGCAACGCCTTTGCGAGGCCTGAGGTCGCGCCGTGGGCGGCGCTCGCTTCAGGCGCCTGGCGGCCGATGTCGGCCAGGATGCCGGCGTCGTCGACCTTGTCGTTGTACATCAGCGGTTCGGCCAGCGGTCGCCCGGCGGCGTCGACCGGCAGCAGCGTGCCGGACGTGCCGTCGATGGCGATGGCACGGACAGCAGTGCGGTCGATGCCCGCAAGCAGTTCCGTCAGAGCCGCCTCGACCGCTTGCCACCATGCCGAGGGGTCACGGGGATTTTGGCCGAATTTGTCGAGCCGAACGGCGGACTGGGCGGTAATGGAAAAATCCGGGCGCATGGCGACGGCGCGCGCGCCCGACGTGCCGATGTCGATGCCGATGACAAGAGGCATCATGTCTTCAGTCCTTTGCTAGCCGCCTGTGGCATTCAGCTTCTGGCGATACTGTTCGGCGTCCCAATTGACCAGTTCGTCATTCTCGGCGGCGGTGAGGTAGTTCAGCCGCGCCGCGACATCGACGCGTGCCGTCACATCGGCGAGGCAACGTAGCATGGCATCGGCCCCGGCGCTGGCGTCGCCGCGCATCAGCACGCCGGTGCCGGGAAACAGGATTGCCGCTGGTGTGGCACCGAGACGCGTGGTGACACCGGCCGAATCCTCGCCCGGTCTTGCCACCACCGAGCCCTGACCGAGGAAGATGACATGGTCCGGATAGAGGCTGCCGGCCTCCGCCATGCGGCGGCTTTCCGGATCGAGCGCGACCGCATGGGCTTCGGCATCCGCGGGCAAGCGGTAGACGCTGTTGTGGGTAAGCGCCGTCAGGGCCGCGATATCGGGCGCTGCAGTCTCGCGCGCCGGCCGTGCCAACAGCGAGCGGACGCGGTGGAGCAGTCGCTCCGCCTCGGCAACGGTCTTGGCGGCGACGACCAGCCCATGATTGCCAAGGATGAGCACGTCGACACCGGGCCGCATTTTCTCGGCAATGCCGCGGGCAAGCGGCAGGCCCGGCCGGAAATAGGGCACGTAGGCCCATTGGATGCCGCCGAGCCGTCTGGCGACCTCGGCCTCGCCATCGGCCTGCACGGCAAGCGCAATCGTATCGACGCAGTGCACATGGAGAACCACGCGCTGTGGCATCAAGGCGTGCACCGTGGTCTCGATCGACGGGCGCAGGCCGCGCGGGTTGAATTCGTCGATGGTGAAGGCCTGCGGCGTGTCGGCGGCCGGATCGCGTTCTTCGACCGCCTCGAGCAGCGGCGCCATCGCCACCGGCACCATGATGTCGTCGCTCAGCGCATCCTTCAGCCATGTGCCGGAGGCCTTGATCCACAGCGTGTCGCCGGCCTTGAGCGAGGTGTTGCCGCCCGCCGCCTGGGTCATATGCGGATTGAGCCCAATGCTGGCCGAAAGCGCCCGTAAGGCCGCCAGTTCCTGCGCGTCAGCTTGGGTTGCCATGGCGCCTTTCCTTCAAACGCTTGCACGAAATCCCGTCGCCCGGGCCGCTGTTGGCGCTGATATCGCAGATATGAGCGATCTGCGTCAACAGTGATCTACTATCGTCAAAACTGCCTTGCAATCTGACTAATGTTGAGTAAGTTGCGCCAATTGCCATGGAAAAATGGCATTGGGAGGAAAAAGTTGAGCGACCTCGGCCGCCAGCGTCAGATCGTCGAACTGCTGCGGGATCGCCCGTTCGCCTCGGTGCGCGAGCTGCAGGAGCGGCTTGGCGTTTCGGCGGCGACGGTCAGGCGCGACATCGACCGGATCGATGAGGCCGGTGAGGCGCGCAAGGTCTATGGCGGGATTTCAGCGCTCGACGGCGCATCGCATGCGGGCGTCGCCTATGCCCGGCCCTATGACGAGAACCGTGACCTCGCCGTCGAGGCCAAGCGGCAGATCGCGGCCCTCGCGGCGACCATGGTGCGCGACGGCGACGCGGTCATCGTCCATGGCGGCTCGACCTGCTTCCATCTCGGCGTCAGGCTCGCCGACCGAAACATCCGCCTCTACACCAACTCGATGCCGCTCGCGGCCTATCTCAGCGACCATGGCCATTGCAGCCTGACGGTTGCCGGCGGCGACCTGCATCGCGAACCCGGCATCATCCATTCGTCGGCCCAGGCGACGCCCTTCTACGCCTCGAAATTCTTTCTCGGCGCGCAAGGCCTCAACCAGGAAGGCGTGCTGGAATCGCATCCGCTTTTGGTGCGCTCCATCGTCGACCTCAGCCTCTGCGCCGACCAGATCGTGGTGCTGGCCGACAGCCGCAAACTGTCGATCCACGCGCGCAATGTCGCGCTGCCTTTGTCGCGCATCGGCACGCTGGTGACGGATGATGGCCTGTCCGATGCCGATGCGCGGATGCTGGAGGATGCCGGCGTCATGGTGCGGATTGCGTCCACCTTGGGAGCCGTCCCGTGAAAGTGGCGGTTCTCGATTTCGGCAAGACCAATTCGAAGCTGTTCGTCTTCGGCCAGGATGGACGCATCCTCGACGAGCGCCGCACACAGCCGAAATGGACGCGCCAGGACGGCTTCAGCGTGCTCGACGAGGCCGCTCTCCATGACTGGGCGCTCGGTGCCGTCACGGACGTGGTCGAAAGCCATGGCGTGGACGGGGTGATGGTGTCGGGCCATGGCTGCACCTTCGCCCTGGTCGATGACGCCGCGCTGACGCATCCGATCCTCGATTACGAGCAGGAGCCGCCGGCCGAAATCGCGGCCCAAATTGATCGCCGTATTCCGGATTTCGCCGAGACCTTCTCGCCCCGCCTGCCGCTCGGCTTCAACTATGGCCGTCACATGCTGTGGCTGCAGGAAGTCGATCCCGACGCGTTCGCGGCGGCGAAATCGATCCTGGGCTATCCCCAATACTGGAGCTGGCGCCTCGGTGGCCGAGCCGTTTCGGAAGTGTCCTATCTCGGCTGCCATTCGCATTTGTGGGCGCCGCGCAAACGGGACTTCTCCTCGCTGGTCGATGCCGAGGGGTGGCGCGGCCAGATGCCGGCCTTCGCGCGCGCCGGCACCGTGATCGGCGAGCGGCACCTTGGCGGCGCGGCGCGGCCGATCGCCATCCACAATGGCGTCCACGATTCGAATGCGGCGCTCCATGCCTATCGGCGCCAGGAGCTTGGCCGGCTGACCGTGGTGTCGACCGGAACCTGGGTCGTCGTGCTCAATCCCGACCGTCCGCTGGACGTGCTCGACCGTGACCGCGACATGCTGGTCAATGTCGATGTTGACGGCGGCCCGGTGCCGACCATCCGCTTCATGGGCGGGCGCGAATTCGCCGCCATCAGCGGCGGCTGGCAAGGCGCGATCCCGCACAGCTCGATCCAGCAGGCGATCGACGCCGGCATCATGGCGCTGCCGAGCTTCGCGCCGGGCGGGCCGATGCCGGACCGTGACGGCCGCCTGGTCGGGCGCACGCCCGATGCCGCAGAACGCGCCGCGGCGGCGCTGCTTTACGTGGCGCTGATGGTCGATCTCTGCCTAGACCTCATCCATTCGCAAGACACCGTCATCGTCGATGGCGGGCTGAACACTGGCGGCCTGCTCGCCGGGCTGTTGGCCGAGCTGCGTCCCGGCCAGGCCTTCCTGCAAGGCGCCACGTTGGAGGGCAGCGCCACGGGCGCGGCGGCGCTTGCCTTCGAGAGCGTCGGCCGCGACTTCGCCGCCGAGACGCCGGAGCCGGTGCATGCGACGCGCTTCACCGGCCTTGCCGGCTATCGCGACGCCTGGCGCGATCGCGTTGGCGGGCAGGGCGCGGCCATCAAGGCGGCGGGTGGAGGACGATGACAGCGGCCGCAAAGATCCAGGCAACCCGCCAGCCGGTCTTGGAGATGCGTCACATCTCCAAGACCTTCGGGGCGATCCGCGCCTTGCAGGATGTTTCGCTCACCGTCCATGCCGGCGAGCTGCACGCGCTGATGGGCGAGAACGGCGCCGGCAAGTCGACGCTGATGAAGGTGCTGTCGGGCGCCTATCGGCCGGATGCCGGCGGCGAGATTCTGATCGATGGCATGGCCGCCGCGACCGGCGATCCGATCAAGGCGCGTGCCGCAGGCATAGCAGTTATCTATCAGGAGCTGTCGCTGGCGCCCAATCTGACGGTGGCGCAGAACATCTTCCTCGGTAACGAGCCGCGGCGCTTCGGCATCGTCGACCGCGAGCAGTGCAGCCGGCGCGCGAACGAAATCATCGCGCGGCTCGGTGTCTCCTTCTCGGCGCGTGCGCTGGTCTCCAGCCTGTCGCTCGGTGAACGCCAGCTGGTCGAGATCGCGCGGGCGCTGTCGACCAATGCGCGCATCATCGTCATGGACGAGCCGACGACGTCGCTGACCTCGCGCGAGACCGACAGCCTGTTCGAAGTGATCGCGACGCTGAAGGCGCAAGACATCGCCATCATCTACATCAGCCATCGCATGGAAGAGGTCTACCAGCTCGCCGACCGCGTCAGCGTGCTGCGCGACAGCGGCTATGTCGGCACGCTGGAGCGCGCCGACCTCAACGCCTCGCGGCTGGTGTCGATGATGGTCGGCCGCGATCTCTCCGCCTTCTACAAGAAGGATCATCGTCCGCCGGACGCGAAGCGCGCCATCGCACTCTCGGTGCGCGGCATGTCCGACGGACGCCTGCTGAAGAACTGCTCGTTCGACCTGCACAAGGGGGAGGTGCTGGCTCTGGCGGGTCTCGTCGGCTCCGGCCGTACCGAGCTTGCACGGCTGATCTTCGGCGCCGACAGGCGCAGCGCCGGCACGCTGGAACTCGATGGCAAGCCGATCTCCATCGGCTCGCCGCGCGAGGCGCTCGATGCCGGCATTGCCTATCTGACCGAGGACCGCAAGGAGCTCGGCCTGTTCCTCGACATGTCGATCTCCGACAACATCAGCATGGGCGTGCTAGCCAGGGACGCGCGGACCGGCGGATTGCGCGACTTCAGCGCCGCCGAAAGGCGCGCGGCAAAGGCGATCGCGGACCTGTCGATCCGCACCCGCTCGGCGCAGGCCAATGCCGGCTCGCTGTCGGGCGGCAACCAGCAGAAGGTGCTGCTCGCCCGGCTGCTGGAGACCGAGCCGAAGGTCGTCATCCTCGACGAGCCGACGCGCGGCGTCGACGTCGGCGCCAAGTCGGAAATCTACCGGCTGATCGACAATCTCGCCAACAGCGGCATCGCCATCCTGATGATCTCCAGCGAATTGCCCGAGGTGATCGGCGTCGCCGACCGCGTGCTGGTGATGCGCGATGGCGCCATAGCCGGCGAGGTGACGGCATCCGGGGGCGAGCCGCTTCGTCAGGAAGCGATCATGGAACTTGCGACGGGAGCGGCCCAGGAATGACCGACAAAACGATGACCAGCGTGGATCAGACGGTCAGGAGCCGGCGGCTGCGCACCGCCTTCGCCGCGCTTGGCATGCTGCCGGTGCTGGTGCTGCTGGCGGCCGGCTTCCAGTTCATCAATCCGCGCTTCCTCACCGAGACCAACCTGCTCATTGTCACGCAGCAATCGTCGATCAATATTGTGCTCGCCGCCGGCATGACCTTCGTCATCCTGACTGGCGGGATCGACCTGTCGGTTGGCTCCATCCTCGCCGCATCGGCAATGGTGGCGGTGCTGGTGTCACTGGTGCCGGATTGGGGACTGCTCGGCGTGCCGGCGGCCATCCTGGCCGGGCTTGGCTTCGGTCTCATCAACGGGCTGCTCGTCGCCTATATCAGGCTGCCGCCCTTCATCGTCACGCTGGGGTCGCTGACGGCGGTGCGCGGCATTGCCCGCCTGCTCGGGCAGGACACCACCGTGTTCAACTCGGACCTGCCGTTCGACTTCATCGGCAATGGTTCGCTGTTAGGCATTCCCTGGCTGGTCGTCATCGCTTTGTCGGTGGTCGTTTTGTCCTGGCTGGTGCTCAAGCGCACCGTGCTCGGCACCTGGATCTATGCCGTCGGCGGCAATGCCGAAGCGGCGCGGCTGACCGGCATCAAGGTGCCGCTGGTGCTGCTCTTCGTCTATGGCGTGTCCGGCCTGCTCGCCGGCCTCGGCGGCGCCATGTCGGCGGCCAGGCTTTACGCCGCCAACGGCCTGCAGCTCGGCCAGTCCTACGAGCTCGACGCCATCGCCGCCGTCATCCTCGGCGGCACCAGCTTCGTCGGCGGCGTCGGCTCGATCTGGGGCACGCTGATCGGCGGCCTGATCATCGCGGTGCTGTCCAACGGGCTCATCTTGGCCGGCGTTTCGGACATCTGGCAGTACATCATCAAGGGATTGGTCATCATCGTGGCGGTCGCCCTCGACCGCTACCGGCTCCAGGCAGGGGCGAGAACGTGAGTGACCTGGTCGCCGGCATCAAAGACCGGCTTGTGTAACGCACCGTGAGAGGCTCGGTGCATCAGGAGGAAGTAAGCGTAATGAAGACCATCGCCAAACTGCTCTGCGGCGCCGCGTTCGCGGCCGTCGCCATCGCGCCGGCATCGGCCAAGGACCTCAACAAGGTCGGCATCTCGGTCGGCCTGCTCGGCAATCCCTTCTTCGTCGCCACCATCAAGGGCATCGAGGACGCGGCCAAGAAGATCAACCCGAAGGTCGAGGTGACGTCGGTGTCGGCCGACTACGACCTCAACAAGCAGGTCTCGCAGGTCGATTCCTTCATCGCCGCCGGCGTCGACGTCATCATGCTCAACGCGGTCGATGCCAAGGCGATCGCGCCGGCGGTGAAGAAGGCACAGGCCGCCGGCATCATTGTTGCCGCCTTCGACGTCTCGGCGCCGGGCGCCGACGTCACCGTGATGACCAACAACGTCAAGGCCGGCGAGGAGGCCTGCCAGTATCTGGTCGATCATACCGGCGGCAAGGGCGACTACGTCATCCTCAACGGTCCGGCATCGTCGTCGATCCTGGAGCGGGTCAAGGGCTGCAAGAACGTGCTTTCGCAGCATGCCGACATCAAGATCCTGTCTGACGACCAGAACGCCGAAGGCTCGCGCGACGGCGGCCTGAAAGTGTTCCAGTCGCTGCTCACCCGTTTCGACAAGATCGACGCGGTGTTCGCCATCAACGATCCGACGGCGATCGGCGCCCAGCTTGCCGCCAAGCAGCTCAACCGCTCCGAGTTCATCTTCACTGCGGTCGACGGCGCGCCGGATATCGAGAAGGAGCTTTCTTCCGGCACGTCTATGATTAAGGCCTCGGCTTCGCAGGATCCCTATGTGATGGCCGGCCAGTCGCTGACGATGGCGGCGGAACTGCTCGCCGGCAAGAAGCCGGCGGAGCCGACCGTGCTGCTCGATCCCAAGCTGATCACCGCCGAGAACCTGAAAGACTACAAGGGCTGGACCGCGGCCCGCTGATCACGCCTAGAGCGGTTCGCCGTTTCACGGAAACAGCGAACCGCTCTAACTCTTTGTTTTGACGCAATTCCGAACGGAAAACCGCTACACACTTTTCCTGGAATTGCTCTAAAGGCGCGGCTGGGTTGATCCGGCCGCGCCCTTCTTCATCATCGCAAACCGGAGACGATCATGGCGCGCATCGGAATCCATTCTTTCGTCTGGTCGGCAAGCTCGGCGCAAAGCGCACTTGAACGCACGCTGGCCAACACCAGGGAGGCCGGCTTCGACCTGATCGAATTCTCCTATCTCGACCCTGCCGATGTCGACATTGGCGGGCTTGCCAAACGCATCGCCGATCTCGGCCTCGGCGTGGCGATCAGCATCGGATTGCCCGGAGATGGCGACATATCGAGCGCCGACAAGGGGGTCGCCGCGCGCGGCGTCGAGATCCTCAACCAGACCATCGCGCTGACGCGCGATCTCGGCGGCAGCAAGGTCGCCGGTATTCTGTCGGCAAGCCACGGCCTGCAGGTCGAAGCGCCGACGCGCGATCAATGGAACCGCAGCACTGCTGCGCTGGCCAAGGTCGCCGAGACGGCGAAGGCGGCCGGTGTCACGCTCAACCTCGAGATCGTCAACCGTTTCGAAAGCAATTTGCTCAACACCGCCGCGCAAGGTCTCGCCTTCATCGAGGATACGGGCTCGGACAACATCTTCCTGCACCTCGACACGTTCCACATGAACATCGAGGAAGCCGATGTCGGGCTGGCCATACGCCACGCCGCGGGCAAGATCGGCTATGTCCATATCGGCGAGAGCCATCGCGGCTTCCTCGGCACCGGCAATATCGACTTCGCGGCGATCTTCGATGCACTGACCGCCATCGGCTATGCCGACGATCTCAGCTTCGAATCCTTCTCGTCGGAGATCGTCGACGAGAACCTGTCGAAGAAGACCGCCATCTGGCGCAATCTGTGGACCGACAATATGGCGCTCGCCAAGCACGCCCGCACCTTCATCGGCCTCGGACTGGAGACGGCGCGGCGCAAGGCGGAACTGGTCTCGGCCAGGCACAAGCCATAAGGCGGCCGCGGGCGGCAGGATTTCCCAAGACGCCGAGGCGCGTATACGCCCGCACGTTGTCATCGAGCATGCATTGCTCCCGTGCCATGCATCAGCTATCCGACCTCTGCGACACATGAAGCAGAAGGAACCCGGCATGACGAACAAGACGATCCTCAAATTCGGCGCGATCGAACACGCGGAAGCCGGCGATCTGCCTGGCTGGATCGTGGTCGAAGGCCACCCGACCATGCAGACCGCAGTCCAGCACACGACCGAGGACGGCAAGGTGATGTCGGGAACGTGGCGGGCGTCGCCCGGCACCTATCACGCGACCTACACCGACTATGAGTTCGTGCACATGATCGCCGGCCGCATCATCATCACGCCCGACGGCGGCACACCTGTCGAAGTCGGCCCTGGCGATGCCTTCGTGGTGGAAGCCGATTTCAAGGGAACCTGGAAGGTCATTGAGCCGGTCACCAAGCATTTTGTGGTCAGGGTCGGCTGAGGCGGCTTGTTCGCGTAGCCGCCAATGGTCGGCACCATGGCGGACATTTGGTGCCGACCGCATAGCGCCAGTATGGGAGAGCCTCCAACAGCCACGGTATCGGGCCAACCAGGTGGCCCAAACGCCGCATTGACCTGGCCGGGCATCGGCGGTCTCTTAGGATCGCCTCTGGTGTTCAACGACTGATCGAGGAGACGACCGATGCATCGGCGAGGTTTTCTGGCGGCAGGTCTTGCGACGGTTCTTGTGAGTGAGCGTGCTGTTGCCCAGATGAAGATGGACGACATGCCCGGCATGGATATGGGCGGCCACGCAGGCCACATGGGCGCGGCGCCACAAGGCGCGCCCGTGCTGCCGGAAGGAGAAGCCCTTCGCGATCTGCCGCGCCTCGCCAACGAAGCCAGCACGCCCGGCCTGTTCAAGGCGACGCTGACGGCTCAGTCCGCCACAGTGCGCTTTGCGGAAGAGCTGGACACCCCGATCCTAGCCTATAACGGCACCAGCCCCGGGCCGCTCATCGAGGCGGCCGAGGGCGACCGCGTCGAGATCACCTTCGCCAACCGGATCGCGGACGAGGCAAGCACCATCCATTGGCACGGCATGCCGGTGCCCGCCGACCAGGACGGCAATCCGATGGATCCTGTCGCGACGGGCACTGATCGCACCTACAGCTTCGACCTGCCGGAAGGCAGTGCCGGCTCCTATTGGTATCACCCGCATCCGCACGGCAAGACGGCAGAGCAGGTCTATCGCGGCCTTGCCGGCGCGTTCGTGGTCAGGTCGAAGACCGATCCGATCCCGGCCGCCTATGGCGACACCGTGCTGGTGTTCACCGACCTTCGCCTTGCCGCCGACGGCACCTTGCCCGACAACACGATGACGGACCTGATGAATGGGCGCGTCGGCGACCATGTGCTGGTCAACGGGCAGAAGAATCCTACACTGACGGTCCCCTTTGGCACCAAGCGGCGCTTTCGGCTGTATAATGCGACCAACGCGCGGTTTTTGCGGCTCTCCTTCGCCGGCGCGCTCATGACCATCATTGGAACCGACGGCGGTCTGCTGGAAGCGCCGGTTGCAGCCGACGACATCCTGCTCAGTCCGGCGGAACGGCTTGAACTGATCGTCTCTTTCGACCAGGTCGGCGCGGCCGCGCTTACCACGCTTGACTACGATCGGGGTTGGATGGGTCCCGGGCGGCCTGCCGATGCTGGGCTGACGCTGTTCACGGTCAATGTCTCGCAGACCGAGGCGGACCCTGTTCCGCCACTACCGGACAGGCTGCGGCCGATCGCGCAGCTCGGACCTCCTGCCGTCAGCCGGCGTTTCGTCTTCACCGAAACCATGGCCATGAACGCCAATGGCATGGAGATGGGGTTCCTGATCAACGGCGCCGCTTTCGACATGAAGCGCATCGACGTCGTCGCCAAGGCTGGGCAGGTTGAACTCTGGGAGATCGTCAACCAGGCGGACATGGATCATCCGTTTCACGTGCACGGAACGCAATTCCAGGTGATCGAGCACGAACGCGGCGGCAACATATCCAAGCCGGCCTATCGCGCCTGGAAAGACACCGTCAACGTCGCGCGTGGAGAGACGGTCAGGCTGCTGTTGCGGCAGGACCGGCCGGGGCCGAAGATGTATCACTGCCATATCCTCGAGCATGAGCAACTCGGTATGATGGGCATTGTCGACGTGCAGGCATAGCCCGACGTGGCGGCGCTCTACGGCGCACTGTTCCTCAGCGCGTTCCTCGCCGCAACCGTCCTGCCCGTCTCATCGGAGGCGGTGCTCGCCGGCATGATCGTCTCGGGCCGCGGCGATCCCGCGCTGCTTCTTGCCGTCGCCACGATAGGCAACACGCTGGGCTCCGTGGTGAACTGGGTTCTGGGGCGTGGCATCGACACGCTGCGGAACAAAAGCTGGTTCCCTGTCACTGCGGATCGCTACGAGCAGGCATGCCGAACGTTCCGGCGCTTTGGCGGATGGACGCTGTTGTTTGCCTGGCTGCCGGTCGTCGGGGATGCGTTCACGCTTGCGGCGGGGGCTGCACGCGTGAACCTCGGCGTGTTCGTCGCTCTTGTCGCAACAGGCAAGGCTGCACGCTATGCGGTGATCATTGCGGCAGGGTTGTGGGCGACGGCGTGATCAGCCGTTACCCGTTTTCCTGGAATCGCTCTGGTCCTGAGAGGCCGTGCTCGACCCGCCAAAAACCATGCTTTGCATGACACCATCGCGCAACAGCACGAAATGCGCCAGGGCAGCCAGGACGTGAACACCGGCAAGTCCAAGCAGTATCCAGACCAGCTTCTGATGAATGGACGCGAAGCCCCTTGCCGACAGTGCGCCGACCGATGGCGCCAGCGGCACGGGCAAGTTTCCGAACAGCCGTGCGGGAGGCATGAAAGGCATTGGCCGGTAGCCCAGCCATCCCGTTATCAGGACGGCGAGGATCGTGGCGTAGAGAAATATGTGGAAGAAAGCCGTCGCAAACCGCATGAACCGCGAGGTTGGCCTGACCGGAACCTGGGTGAAGCTGCGCCAGCAAAGCCTGAGGACGATGATGGCCAGGATCGTCACGCCAATCGACATGTGAAGCGGCAGCCAGTTCATCATCGCCATGCCCGGCCCCCGCATCGGCCCGAAGGCAATGGCGATTTGCGCCGCGAGCGCGATCACGGTCAACCAATGCAGCAGACGAATGCCGAAATGCCAATGCAGGCGAGGTTTCCCGCTCGCCTCCGCTGCCCGACGGTTCTCAAGGGTGCGCATGGTCAGGCGAACCAGTTTTCTATCGACGGTCCCAGGGCGTGCAGATCGGCATCGCTCAACTCGTGGCCCGCAGGCACTGTTAGCGCGGACACTGTCGCGTGACGCTCGCTCAGGACCGCCGCAAGACCGGGGAGAAGCGATGCATAGGGATCATCGCGTCCCTCGATCATCACTATCCGGCAGCCCGACAGATCCGCGTCCGGCCGGGCCTCGAGGACCAGGGAGGGGCGAAGCAGGATGGCGCGCTCGGCCAGGGGCGGATGCAGCAGCATCGCCGCTGCCAGGAAGTTGGCGCCGTTGGAATATCCGAGGAACGCCAGCTTGCCCGGGTCCAGCCGATAACCATTGATCGCGCCTTCCACGAAGGCGGCAAAGGCTTCTGCCTCGGCCCTTATGTCGGCTTGATCGAACGCGGTAGCCGAAAACCGGCGGAACCAGCGCAGGGTCCCCTCCTCGACGCTGCGCCCGCGCACCCCCAGCAAGGTGGCGCGCGGCGCCAGGCTTGCCGCGAACGGCATCAGGTCGGCCTCGTTACCGCCGGTCCCATGCAACAGAACGAGCGTCGTGCCGTCCGGGTCGGCTGGGACATGGAACCGGTGCACGAAGGGCAGGTCGAGATACCGGATGCGGTCCTCGCCAGGCAGCGAAAACTGCGGCAGCCGCGTGCGGATGGCTTCGGCCCGCTCGGCATCGGAAGGCGGAACGAAGAGCACCGAACCGAGGGTCTCGGCAGGTTCATCGACCGTCATTCCGGGTCCATCCGTTGCGAGTTCGAACAAGGTCTCTCCCGGCTCACGGACATAGAGCGACACGAAATATTTACGGTCGTGAACATTGGTGACGCTGGAGTTGCGGCTCGCAAGTCGGCGCTCCACCGTCTCCAGGGCAGCGACGCCCGGCGTGCGGAAGGCGATATGGTCGACGACGCCGGTCCCTGGTACGCCAGGCCAGAAGCCAACGGCGTCACGGATATCGACAACGTCCCCGCTGTCCGAGATGAGGCGCTGCACGGTTCCGGCGTGCTTGAGCGGGCGATAGCCGAAGTAATCCTGCAGGAATGCCGACGTCTGCTCGGCAACCGCCGAGAAGATCGTCGCGCCGCGGATGCATTGGATTGCGTTGGCCGGTTCGATTCCCGGGCCGGCGGCCGGTGACGCATATGCGGGCAGGGCGCTGCCGACGATCTTGATCGCTACGCCGTCCGGATCGGTCAGGCGCAGCACGGGCTCGCCGAATTCCTGTGTTGGTCCGCTCGCATTCAGTCCGAATTGCAATGACCGCATGATCCAGAAGCCGATGGCGCCGGGCTGAACGGACAGCGCGACTTCCGCGACCTGACCGAGGCCGATCCGGCCGGGTGATCCGTCCTCCCACACGAGGAAGGTGATCAGAGACCCCGGCGAACCGATGCTGTCGCCATAACACAGATGCAGTTGCTCGGCGTCTTCGAAACCACCGGTCCGCTTGACCAGGCGCAGTCCGAGAAAGCCGACATAGAAATCAACGTTGGCCTGGACTTTGCGTGTAACCAGCGTGATGTGGTGGATGCCAGATGTCATTCGGTCGATGCCTTCCTCAACCTTTCCTTGCCATCATCGGCGCGTGCCGGTGATCCGAGTTGAACAAATTGCCTTGCGGCAACGCCGCCGCCGAATTGCTGGGCGCGGCCGGCTTCGGGTGATAGCTAAAGCGCGCAAAGGCTCCGTGCCCAGTCTAGTCGACCCACTGGCCGAGCCAGAGCTGCGGCTAACCCTCGGACAAATCACCCGAATTTCGAGCCAGCTGCTGCGACTCATATTTGCAGTGACTGATTGGTGATCCCGACAGGAATCGAACCTGTGACCTACAGATTAGGAATCTGCCGCTCTATCCTACTGAGCTACGGGACCACGCGGCCCGACACATAGCCGCTTCGGACCGTTTCGCCAAGAGGCCGGCCGCATGCAATCGGCCAGCCTTTTGTGCGGTGCTCGTCACGCGGCGAGCGCGGTTTCCGCCAGTTTCACCCAGTAGCTCATGCCATGCGGGATGGCCTCGTCGTTGAAATCATAGGCCGGGTTGTGAAGACCGGCGGTTTCGCCATTGCCGATGAAGATGAAGGCGCCGGGACGGGCTTCCAGCATGTAGGAGAAATCCTCGCCGCCCATCACCGGCTGGATACCGCGATGGACATAGGCGTCTCCGGCGACGGTCGCCGCTATGTCGCTGGCGAATACCGTCTCCTCGGCATGATTGAAGGTCACGGGGTAGTTTGCCTGGTAGTCGACCTCGATCTTGGCACCGAAAGCGGTCGCCAGCCCCTCGCAGATGGTGCGGATGCGCTCCTCGGATTTCTTGGCGATCTCCTTGCGTAAGGTGCGCACGGTGCCGGCGATCTCGGCAGATTCGGGAATGATGTTGTAGGCGTCGCCGGCATGGAACTTGGTCACCGACACCACCACGGCCTCGACCGGATCGGTGCTGCGCGATGCGATTGTCTGCAGCGCGCCGACCAGTTGGCTGGTGATGACGATCGGGTCGATCGTGCCGTGCGGCATCGCGGCATGACCGCCCCTGCCTTTCACGGTGATGGTGAATTCGGCCGTCGCCGCCATGATCGGACCCGGGCGGATGGCGAACTGGCCGACAGGCAGGCCCGGCATGTTGTGCATGCCAAAAACCTTCGAGATGTCGAAGCGCTCCATCATGCCGTCCTTGACCATCTCGTTGCCGCCGCCGCCGCCTTCCTCCGCCGGCTGGAAGATGACCGCCACGGAGCCCGCGAAATTGCGCGTCTCGGCGAGATATTTCGCGGCACCCAGCAGCATCGCCGTGTGGCCGTCATGGCCGCAGGCGTGCATCTTGCCGGGAACGGTCGAGGCGTAGGGCTTGCCTGTGACCTCGTTGAGCGGCAGCGCGTCCATGTCGGCGCGCAGGCCGATGGTGGCGCCTTCGCCCCGGCGGCCGCGGATAATGCCGACGACGCCGGTCTTGCCGAGGCCGGTGACCACATCGTCGCAGCCGAACTCTTTCAGCTTTTCGGTGACGAAAGCCGCCGTCTTGAAGACGTCGAAATTCAGCTCCGGCGTCTGGTGCAGATGCCGGCGCCAGCCGGCGACTTCGTCCTGCATTTCAGCGGCGCGGTTCAGGATTGGCATGATGGTTCCATTCGTTGTTGGAGCAGCCGGCTTCAGCCTGGTGTTTTGCAATTGTGCCCGGTCTTTCGATTGTGATTGTCAGGCACTTTGCCATGTTGGCGTCACATAGGGTAAATAGCACCGCAACGATGCAGTCCGTTTTTGAGGGGCGGACTCATTATGCTGGCGGTCACGTAACGAAATCTTACGGAGCCAGGGGCGACTACGGCAAGAGGCGATTTCGGATTAGATCATGCGGCACAGGCATTTCCTCAAACTATTCCCGGCTGGCGCAATCATGCTGTCGGTCCTGGCCGGGCCGGCGCCGGCCAATCCGGTGGTGGTCTTCGACCTGAAGAACGGCCAGATCCTGCAGCACCAGGATGCGTTCAAGCGCTGGTATCCGGCTTCGCTCAGCAAGCTGATGACCGCCTATGTGACCTTCCGGGCGATCGCGGCAGGCGAAGTCCAGCTCGATTCGCCGATAAAGGTGACCAAGCACTCCGCCGGCGAACCGCCGAGCAAGATGGGTTTCAAGCCGGGCTCGGTGATGCGGCTCGACAACGCGCTGAAGATGATGCTGGTCAAATCGGCCAATGACATCGCCATGGCGGTCGGCGAGAATGTCGGCGGCTCGCAAGCAGCCTTCGCCGACAGGATGAATGCCGAGGCCGCCCGGCTCGGCATGAACGGCACCCATTTCGTCAACCCGAACGGGCTTTACTCGCCCGACCAGTACACGACGGCGCGCGACCTTTCGGTCCTGGTGATGGCGATCCGTAGCGAGTTTCCGCAATATGCGCCGTGGTTCTCGATCGAAGGTCTTGCGGTCGGCAAGAAGGCTATCCCGAATTACAATCTCCTGATTGGCCGCTATCCCGGTGCCGATGGCATGAAGACCGGCTTCGTCTGCCCCTCCGGCTTCAACATGATCGGTTCGGCGACGCGCAACGGCCGTACGCTGGTCGCGGTCGTGCTCGGCGAGAAGTCGGCGGTCAGCCGCGCCGAGACCGCGGCAAAACTGCTCGACCAGGGGTTTGACACGCAAGCTGCCGGCTTGGCCACCGTCGCGACGCTGGCGCCCTATGGCGACACGCTCTCGCCCAACGACATGCATGACGAGGTCTGCAAGAAGAAGACGAAGGAGGAGCAGTCCGAGGCGCCGCCTGCCGCCGCCGTCAAGGACGCGCCGAAATCGCCCTATCAGGAAAAGCTCGACCATGTGCCGACGCTGGTTGCCGTCGGCCTCGGCGGCGCCACCGGTCCGGCGCCGAAGGCGATGCTCGACCAGGGCGGCCAGGAATATGCCGACGTGCCGATCCCGAGCTGGCGGCCCGATCGGCCTGCGCCGACCGGCATCGGTCCGGCTGTGGTGGGTTCAGCAGCCCAAGGTGACCAGCCGATCAAGGCCGCGAACTAAACTGATGAGCGGATTCCCGATCCCCGTCTCGGTGCTGACCGGCTTCCTCGGTGCCGGCAAGACGACGCTGCTCAACCGGCTGCTGAAGGACCCGGCGCTGGCCGATACGGCGGTTATCATCAATGAGTATGGCGAGGTGGCGATCGACCATCTCCTGGTCGAGCAGGCTTCCGACGGCATCATCCAGCTTTCGGACGGCTGCCTGTGCTGTACGGTGCGCGGCGAACTGGTCGACACGCTGGCCGACCTGGTCGACCGGCTGCAGACCGGCCGCATCGCCCGGCTTGCCCGTGTCATCGTCGAGACCACCGGCCTTGCCGACCCGGCACCGGTGCTGCAGTCGATCATGGCGCATCCGGCACTTGTCCAGGCGTTTCGGCTCGACGGGGTCATCACGCTGGTCGACGCGGTCAATGGCAAAGCCACGCTCGACGCCCATGTCGAGGCGGTCAAGCAGGTCGCCGTCGCCGACCGCATCGTGCTCAGCAAGGCCGATCTGGTGACCGATGCCGGCGACCTCGAAACGCTGCGGGCGCGCCTGCGGCAGGTCAATCCAGGCGCTGAACTGCTCGAGGCCGGTGATTCAGAAACGGGCGTGGCGGCACTGTTTGACTGCGGCCTCTACAATCCCGCCACCAAATCCGCCGACGTGCGGCGCTGGCTCGGCGAGGAAGCAGCGCATGATCACGATCACCACCACCATGATGGTCATGACCACGGGCATAACCATGACCGCGAGCACAGTCACGATCATGGCCATCGCCACGATCGGCGCGTGCGCTCCTATTCGCTGGTCCATGACGGTCCGGTGCCGTTTTCGGCCATCGAGATGTTCCTCGATCTGCTGCGTTCGACGCATGGCGAGAAGCTGCTGCGCATGAAGGGCGTGATCGAATTACAGGAAGATCGCTCACGGCCGCTGGTCATACACGGCGTGCAGAAGATCCTGCATCCGCCGGCGCGGCTGCCAGTCTGGCCGGACGGCCAGCGTGGCACGCGGCTGGTGCTGATCACACTTGATATGCCCGAGGACTATGTGCGCCGGCTGTTCGCCGCCTTCACCAACCGGCCGTCGATCGACACGCCCGACCGCGCGGCGTTGGAAAACAATCCGCTGGCGATCGCCGGGCGGTAGTCCCCTTAAGACTCTTGTCCGCCGCGTTCGACCAGAAAGCGATGTCCGCCGGAAACGGCTGACGTTTCGACCAGATGATGGCCGCTGTCGGCACAGAATGCCGGGATATCGATGACAGCCAGCGGATCGGTGGTCTCTAGCCAGAGCCGGCTGCCCGGCTCCATTCCGGCCAGGCGCTTTTTCGCCTTGAGCACGGGAAGCGGGCAGTTCAGGCCCTTGAGGTCGTAGATAGCAGTGTCCCCGGCCAAGGTAGGCTCAGCCGCCGAACATGCCGAGCAGCTTGTTCTTCAGCTTCGTCACCGTGCCTTCGCCGGCGTCGGCGGCTTGCGTCTCGGCTACCGGTGCGGCCTCGGTGGGGGCGGCGATGGTAGCGGTCGCGACCGGGGCTTCCTTGGCGGCCTTGGCTGCTTCCTTTTCGGCGAGCGCTTGTGCCTTGGCGGCTTCCTTGGCTTGCTTGGCGGCCTCAATGGCAGCCAGCCTCTGCTCCTCGGCCTTCTGCTTGGCGGCTTTTTCGGCATCGAGTGCTGCCATCTTGCGGCCGGCGGGCGAATCGATGCGGCCCATGCGTGCGGTCTCGGTCACCGTGCCGTCGTTGTTGAGCGAGGGCGGATCGATCGGCACCCGCTCGCCGCGCGCCCGGCGCTTCGACCAGTCGGAGACGATGCTGGCTTCCTTGATGCCGGCGATTGTCGGCTTGGGCGGGGGAACGCTCGCCTTGACCGCGCCGCTGAACGCCGCGTCGTAGGTGCTTTGATAGGCGTTGTAGGCGCTCTTCAGCGAATCCGGCTGGGTGGTCGCCGGGCACGGTCCGGTAGGATCGAATGTCTGGCCGTCGGCGGCGACCTGGTTGAAGACATAGCGCTTCTCGCAGACATCGACCTTAGGCGGCACCTTGGTGATCTCGAAATTGTCGTAACCGACCTTCAGCATCTTCCAGAACTCGTAGTTCGGGTCGTTGCGGTAACGCGCCATGTTGGCGGCGGTCATGCGGAACGGAAAGGCCTCGACCTGGAACTCGGTCTGCCCACCCTGGAAGGCATCGCGGCCGAAGGCATAGATCTGCTCGATCTGCGCGTCGGTCATCGAATAGCAACCCGAGGACGAACAGGCGCCGTGCACCATCAGGTTCTGGCCAGTGCGGCCATTGGCGCGGTCATAGGCGTTGGGAAAGCCGATGTTGAAGGACAGATGATAGTTCGAGCGCGGATTCATCTGCGACGGCCGCACCGTGTAGAAGCCTTCCGGCGCCTGGCGGTCGCCTTCGGTGTACTTCGGCCCGAGCTTGCCCGACCATTTGCAGATGTCATAGCTCGCCACCATGTCGTAGCGGCCGTTGGTCTTGGCCTTCCAGATCTCGAGCTTGCCCTCTTCCTTGAAGATGCGCGCCATCACCGAGGAGGTGCGGATCATGCCCTTGGCCTTCATATCGGCCAGGATCTTGTCCGGCAGCGGCTTGTTGGCTTCCGGGGCAAAGTCCTTCATCGACGAATCATTGCAGCCGGCGACGGCTATCGAGGTGACGAGGACTCCGGTGCGGGCGAGCTTGGCAAACATGGATACGGCTATGTCTTTCCCTCGGGCCAATGGCTTCGAAACGGCCGAGCCCGTATGCTGAACACCGACGGACCGTAAGCCCGTTAACCTTGAAAATTCCTTACCGCAAGCTTCGACCAACCCCTCACGGCAATTTCATTGACCCGAATCCGGCGGCATTTTTGTGGCGAAATTGCTCATTGCCGCCACATTGCCGCGGGGAAGGGCTTCCGATGCCTCGTACCGCTGTCAGAGGGCCGTCAGAGGCTGCGGCCCATGGCCAGATATTTCTCGCGGCGCTGTTCGCGGAAGTCGGTGTTGGCGCCGGCGAAGTCCTTCATCGTCTTGGCGATGAGGTCGCCGGTCGCGGCAATCACCGTTTCGGGCGCGCGCTGGGCGCCGCCCATCGGCTCGGGGATGATGGCGTCGATGATCTTCAGCTCCAGAAGATCCTGCGCGGTGATCTTCATGTTGGTCGCCGCGTCCTTGGAGCGCGTGGTGTCGCGCCACAGGATCGAGGCCGCCCCTTCCGGCGAAATCACCGAATAGATGGCGTGTTCGAGCATGTAGACGCGGTTGGCGGTGGCGATGGCGATGGCGCCGCCCGAACCGCCTTCGCCGATGACCACCGAGATCGACGGCACTTTCAGCGCAAGGCAGGCCGAGGTCGAGCGGGCAATGGCTTCGGCCTGGCCGCGCTCCTCGGCCCCGACGCCGGGATAGGCGCCCGCCGTGTCGACCAGCGTCAACAGTGGAATCTTGAAGCGGTCGGCCAGTTCCATCAGCCGCACCGCCTTGCGATAGCCCTCGGGGCGTACCGACCCGAAATTGTGCTTCAGGCGGCTGGTCGTGTCCGAGCCCTTCTCCTGGCCGATGATCGCGACAGGCTCGCCGCGGAAGCGGGCGAAACCACCGACGATCGCCTGGTCCTCGCCGAAATTGCGGTCGCCGGCGAGCGGCGTGAAGTCGCTGAACAGGCCCTTGATGTAGTCGACGCAGTGCGGCCTGTCGGAGTGGCGCGCCACCTGCACCTTCTGCCAGGGCGTCAGCGCCCTGTAGAGATCGCGCAGCGCGTCGCGCGAACGCTTCTCGAGCCTAGTGATCTCGTCGGCAACGTCGACCGCCTCGCCATTCTCGGCAAGCTTCTTCAGCTCGAGGATCTTGAGCTCAAGATCCTGCACCGGCTTTTCGAAATCGAGGTAATTGTACATGCTTGAGCGGACCGATACGTCGGAAGGCAAGGACTGCGGAACCGTTGAAACCAGGGCTCCGGGCGGTGAAATGTCGTCCTCACATAGCGATATGAGGCCTAGTCGGCAAGCGGATGATGATCGTTGACCAGCCGCACCAGCCGCTCCTCCAGCACATGGGTGTAAATCTGTGTCGTCGATATGTCGGCATGGCCAAGCAGCTGCTGCACGGCCCTGAGATCGGCGCCGTTCTGCAGCAGATGGCTGGCGAAAGCATGGCGCAGCACGTGCGGCGATATTTTCGCCGAGGCGATGCCGGCCCGTGCCGCCAGCCCTTTCAGGTCGCGGGCAAAGACCTGGCGCGAGAGATAGCCGCTGTCGGATGCCGCCGGGAACAGGAACGGACTGTCGGCGAAGGTGGGCACCCCGGCCCGAGCGGCGAGCCAGGTACGCATTGCCGTGCGTGCCTTGGCTGACAGCGGCACCATGCGTTCCTTGTCGCCCTTGCCGCGCACCATGAAGAAGCGGTCGTCACGCTGCGCTACCGTCACCGGCAGGCCGACCAGCTCGGAAACGCGCAAGCCCGTGGCATAGAGCACCTCGACCAACGCATGCAGGCGCAGGGCTGCCAGCCGGTCGCTGTGGCCTAGCCCGGCATCGCCGGCTTCCTGCGCGGCGCGGTCGATCAGCCGGCCGGTGTCTGCCTCGCTCATCGTCTTGGGCAGCGGACGGCCCTTTTTCGGGCTGTCCAGCGTGCCGGTCGGGTCGTCGGTGCGCAGGCCCTCGGCATAGAGGAATTTGAAGAACTGGCGGATCGCCGACAGCTTGCGTGCCTGCGAGGTCGGCGCGAAGCCGCGCGCGGCGATATCGTCCAGATAGGCGCGGATATCGCCGGCGGCCGCACCGGCAAGCCCGCCCTCGATCTCGGTCGACGCGTCTTTGAGGTCGCGGCGGTAGGAGGACAGCGTGTTTTCGGCAGCACCGCGCTCGGCGCTCATCATTTCCAGGAAGGCCTCGATGCGGGCGGCGCTGTTCATTTCCTGCGGGTCAGTTTTCTTCGGGATTCAGTTTTTCTTGGGATTCAGCTTTTCCGGCGGAATGCGGACGCTCATCTCCGCTTTTTTCGGCTCGACGAACATCACCAGCGCGAACATCGTACCATAGGCAATGCCGGCCAGAATCGCGAGAGTCACGACAAAGCGAAACAGTGTCGGCATCAATTTTCGCTCGTCTTCTTGTTCTGCGTTTCCAAACCCTGTGCCCTTATGGGACGCCAATCCGGCCAATTCAAGGAAGAAGCGGAGGCCTGTTAGCAACTTCTGATGCAGGCGTCCGCCAGCCGATATAGGGTTCTGGCCGCTAGGCACGCTTGACGCAAACCGGCTTTTCATGTCGATACGCCGGCAAAGAGGGCCCAAGAAACAGCTGATGAACGCGCACCAGGCAAATCCTCCAGGCGAGACCTACGCCGCGCTGCTTGACCGGCTGGGCAGCCGGTCCATCGTCTTTGTCGGCCTGATGGGTGCCGGCAAGACGGCGATCGGCCGCAAAGTGGCGACGATGCTTTCGCTGCCTTTCATCGACAGCGACCAGGAGATCGAAAGCGTCTCGCGCATGACCGTTCCGGAGCTGTTCGAACGCTATGGCGAGACCGAGTTCAGGGCCCTGGAGCAGCGCGTGATCCTGCGTGTGTTGGAGAACGGCCCGCAGGTGCTTTCGACCGGCGGCGGCGCCTTCATGAACGTGCAGACGCGCGAGGCTATCGTCGGCCATGGCGTGTCGGTGTGGCTGAAGGCCGAACTCGATCTTCTGATGGAGCGGGTTTCCAAGAAGCAAAACCGGCCGCTTTTGAGGAGCGCCGACCCCCGCGCCGTGCTGGAGCGGCTGATGGGCGAGCGCTATCCGGTCTACGCGACGTCAGATGTCACCGTGCCGACCCGCGACGACCGCAAGGAGGTCATCGCCGCCGAGGTGCTGGACGCACTGTGCCGGCATTTCGGCATCGATGAAATCGCAGCGACGGGCGAGGTCGAATCGTGAGCGCGGACCGGCCCGTCACCGTCGAAGTCGGGCTTGGCGACCGGGCCTACGACATATTGATCGGCTCCGGCCTTTTATCGCGCGCGGGTGAGGAGATTTCGCGTCGGCTGCCGGGCACACGCGCGGCTGTCGTCACCGATGAGAATGTCGCCGCCGCGCATCACGATACGCTGAAGGCCGGGCTTGAGAAGGGTGGCATCCAGCCCACCGTCATCACGATGCCGCCCGGCGAGAAGACCAAGAGCTTCGCCCATCTCGAAGCGGTGGTCGACGGGATTCTGGCCGCCAGGCTGGAGCGCGGCGACGTCGTCATCGCGCTGGGCGGCGGCGTCATAGGCGATCTCACCGGTTTTGCCGCCGGCATCGTGCGGCGCGGCATGAATTTCGTGCAGATCCCGACCTCGCTTCTGGCACAGGTTGATTCCTCGGTCGGCGGCAAAACGGGCATCAACAGCCCGCGCGGCAAGAACCTGGTCGGTGTCTTTCTGCAGCCCAGGCTGGTGCTGGCCGACACGGAAGTGCTCGACACGCTGCCGATCCGCGAATTCCGTGCCGGCTATGCCGAACTCGCCAAATACGGGCTGATCGACCGGCCGGAACTTTTCGCCTGGCTGGAAGCGAACTGGGAAAAGGTGTTCGCCGGCGGGCCGGAGCGGGCGCAGGCGATTGCCGAGGCCTGCCGCGCCAAGGCCGATGTCGTCGCCCGCGACGAGTTCGAGACCGGCGACCGCGCGCTTCTCAATCTCGGCCATACATTCGGCCACGCGCTCGAAGCCGCCACGCAGTATGACGGAACCCGTCTCGTTCACGGCGAGGGGGTCGCGATCGGCATGGCGCTGGCGCATCGGTTCTCCTCGCGGCTCAATCTGGCGAGCCCCGACGACGCGGCGCGCGTCGAGACGCATCTGCGCGCCGTCGGCCTGCCCTGGCGCATGGCCGACATTCCGGGCGAATTGCCCGATGCCGAGGCGCTGCTTGCCTTCATCACCCAGGACAAGAAGGTGTCACGCGGCGCGCTGACCTTCATCCTGACGCGCGGCATCGGCCAGGCTTTTATTGCCAAGGACGTTCCGGCTTCGGAAGTGCTGTCGTTCCTGAGGGAAATCCATCCAGCCAGCCGGAAAGCCGGCTGAGATGGACAACGGCTGGGTCATCGTCACCGTCCTTGCCATCCTCATCCTGCTGGTCATTGCGGTGCGCACGCGCCTTCTCGCCATGTTCGGCTACGAACTGTCGCGCATCGAGCCGCAGCGCTCGAGCCAGGACGAGTTGCGCGGTGCGGTCGACGATTTCCGCCGCGACGGCCAGGTGGTGCGCGAGGATCGCGACCGCATTGGTGGCTTGTTCGACCTCGAAGAGCTCGAAGTCTCCGACATCATGGTCCACCGCACCAATATGCGCTCGGTCAATGCCGACAATGCGCCGGAAGCGGTGGTGCGCGAGATCCTGCAGAGCCCGCACACCCGCATGCCGCTGTGGAAGGGCTCGCTCGACAACATTGTCGGCGTGCTGCACGCCAAGGATCTGCTGCGCGCTCTGAACGAAGTCGGCAATGATTTTTCCAAGATCGATGTGATGAAGATCGCCTCGAAACCCTGGTTCGTGCCCGACACCACGACCTTGCAGGAACAGCTCAACGCCTTCCTGCGCCGCAAGGCGCATTTCGCCGTCGTCGTCGACGAATATGGCGAGGTCGAAGGGCTGGTGACACTGGAGGACATCATCGAGGAGATCGTCGGCGAAATCGCCGACGAGCATGATGTCGATATCCAGGGCGTCAAGCAGGAGGCCGACGGTTCCGTCGTCGTCGACGGCAATGTGCCGATCCGCGACCTGAACCGGGCGCTCGACTGGAACCTGCCGGACGAGGAAGCAACCACGATTGCCGGCCTCGTCATCCACGAGGCGCAGTCGATCCCCGATGAGAAGCAGGCCTTCACCTTCCACGGCAAGCGCTTCATCGTCATGAAGCGCGACAAGAACCGCATCGCCCGGTTGAGGATCAGGCCAGCCGGCGACGCTTAGAGCAGTTCACCGTTTCACGGAAACGGCGAACCGCTCTAACTCTTTGTTTTGACGCAATTCCCAAGGGAAAGCGCTATGCGCTTTCCCGGGAAAACCGTTTCACACTTTTCCTGGAATTGTTCTACAGCCCTTGTTTTTATGCCTGTCGTTTGTCCCGCCGCTGCGCACTTTTGGGCGACATGCGTCAGGCCGAGAGCCGTGGGGACCAGCGCAACCACCGAGCCTCATTCTGCGATCTGGCTCGTCGAGCGTTCGTGGATCGTCAGGCCCGTCTCAGCGTCGACAGCCGCCAAACTGACCTCATAACCCCAAAGCCTCCGGATGTGACGAAGCGTGGCGTCACGGCTGGCATCCTCGAGAAGGATGCCGTGATTCACCTTGTGCTGCAGTCGCAAATGCCGGTCGCCGAGCAGATCGACATCCACCACCTGAATGTCCGGTCGGTTCGCGCCGACATCGTAGCTGTGAGCAAGCGCGGCGCGTATCTTTTCATAGCCGCGCTCGTTGTGGATCGAGGCAACCTGAAAATGCGGTTGGTCGGCAACGTCGCCGAGCACAAAAAACCGCCACTTCCGGATCAAGGCCGGGCTGAGGTATTGGCGGATGAAGGACTCGTCGCGGTGCTCTGCCCATGCGTCGAGCAGGACCTCGCGCCAGTTTCCGCGGCCGGCGATGTTGGGAAACCAATCCCGATCCTCGGCCGTCGGCTCGGTCGAGATGCGCTGAATTTCCTGCATCATGTCGAGGCCGAGAGCGTAGGGGTTGATGCCGGAAAAGCGCGGATCGTCGAACGCCGGCTGGAAGATCACGTTGGAATGATTGCGCAGGATTTCGAGCATGGCGCCCTCGCTGATCCGGCCGCGGTCGAACAGCATGTTCATCAACGTATAGTGCACGAAGGTGGCGCAGCCCTCGTTCATCACCTGTGTTTGCCGTTGCGGATAAAAATATTGTGCTATGACACGAACGATCCTGATGATCTCACGCTGCCAGGGATCCAGGATCGGGCTGTTCTTTTCCAGGAAATAGAGCAGGTTTTCCTCGGGCAGGTTGAGCGATTTCTTCCACTCCGGGTCTTGGGCCTTGTCGTTGACCCTTTGCTGCGAAGGCGGCAGCGTGCGCCACAAATCGTTGTAGGAGCGCTCTTCGTATTCGAGACGCTCGCGAAGCCCTTCGCGCTGCCGTTCCGACGACAGCTTCGGTGGCCGGCGATAGCGGAACACGCCCTGTTCCATCAGCGCGTGGGTGGAATCGAGGACAGCCTCGACGGTAGCGAGACCGTGCCGCTCCTCGCAACGAGCAATGTAGCTCTTGGCGAAGTCCAGGTAGCTGAGGATCGCCCCAGCGTCCGTCCACTGCTTGAACAAATGATTGTTCTTGAAGAAATGGTTATGCCCGAGCGCGGCATGGGCCGTCACCAAGGCCTGCAGGGCCATGGTGTTTTCCTCCATCAGATAGACGATGCAGGGATTGGAATTGATGACCAGTTCATAGGCAAGCCCGCGCCCGCCTTTGCGATAGAGCAGGTCCTGGTAGAGGAAGTGTTTGCCGAAAGACCAGTGGTGGTACATCAGTGGCATACCGACTGACGAGTAAGCGTCGAGCATCTGTTGGGAGGAGATGATCTCCATCTGCACGGGATAGGTATCGAGATGAAGCTCTTCGACCGCGATTGCCTCGATCGCGTCATAGGTCCGCGACAATTTCGTAAAATCCCAGTCGGATCCGGAAAAAAGCAGATCGGATTTACCGGCTTGTCTGGCCATCGGCCCCTCTCATGCTCTCTTAAGGACAGCAGGCTGTTTGCCGAAGAGCTGGCGAAAGACCGGGTAGATATCGGCGGGCGTGGCGATGCGGCTCATCTGGAAGTTCGACCATTTCAGGTCGATCGCGCTATAGGCACGCCATAGCGACGTCCCGTTTTCGGTCGTGCCGAAGATATGGGCTTCGCGCTTGTCGATGATCTCGACGTAGGCAAAATACTGGCACAGCCGCATGAGCTTCCCGTCGAGCAGGGCTATGCAGTGCTCGGAATCGGTGACGGAATTGTCTCCGTCAGAGGCCTGGGCGGCATAGATGTTCCACTCGCTGGGCGGATATCGCTGCCTGATGATGCGATGCATTTCCTCGAGCGCGGTGGAAACGATGGTACCGCCGCTTTGCGTGCAATTGAAGAACGTCTCCTCGTCAACCTCCTGCGCCTCGTGGGTATGGCGGATGAAGACGATCTCGATGCGGTCATAGCGCCGTTTCAAGAACAGGTGCAGCAGCACGAAGAAGCGCTTGGCCAGATCCTTTTCGCGCTCGCCCATGGACCCGGACACATCCATCAGACAGAACATGACGGCATTGGCGTTCGGCACAGGCTGGGGATCGAAGCGGTTGAATCGGATGTCGACAGGATCGACAAAGGCAATTCGCCTGCGCCGCCGCTCCAACCGGTCAAGCTCCTGCCGCAATGCCGCAATGCGCTGGTGCGCCGCTTCGCTGGATGGCGCCAACTCAAGCATGGCGATTTCCTCGAGGATCGCGTCCAACTCCTCCTGCTTAGGGCGCCTCAGCGCGATGCGCCGGCCGTGGCTGTTACGCATCGTGCGCCCAACATTGATGTTGGTCGGTGAACCGGTGGCGGCGAAGCCAGCCCGGCGCGGCTTGAAGGCAAGGATTTCCTTGAGGTTGAGCTTGACCATATCCGGGAGTTCGAGATCCTCGAAAAAAAGATCGAGCACCTCTTCGCGTGACAGCACGAAACGAAAGTCGTCTTCAGACGCCGTGTTTCCCGGGGACGACGCCCCGGCGCCGACGCCCTGGCCGGGCTTGGGGATCAGGTCTCCAGGGGAGAAATGCCTATTGCCCGGCAGGATGTGCTGGCGCCTGCCGCCGTTCCTGGCGTTGTTGAAGGCCGGCTCGCCCGTGCCTCTTTCGGGCATGGGCACGGCGTGCTCGGCATCCACGTCTGCGATCCTGCCGATGCGGATCTGATCGCGAATGCTCCGCTTGAGCTCTTCCCGCGCGCGCCTAACAAAGCGCTGGCGATTGCCCAGGCTTTTGTCCTTCGGATTCAGGCGACGGTCGATAAAGATAGGCATGGAACCATTCGGGCTTTCTCAACCCGCCTTGTTCACGCGCATGTACCAGTCGACAAGCCGGCGCACCTGCCGCTCGGTGTAGCCGCGTTCCACCATGCGCTGCACGAATTCATTGTGCCGCTTTTCCGTGACGCTGTCCTGCTTGGAGCCGAAACTGATCACCGGCAAGAGGTCTTCGACCTGGCCGAACATGCGCTTCTCGATGACCTCGCGAAGTTTCTCATAACCTGTCCACGATGGGTTGCGGCCGTGGTTTCGCGCCCGGGCACGCAACGTGAATTTGACCACTTCATTGCGGAAGTCCTTGGGATTGGCGATGCCGGCTGGTTTCTCGACCTGCGACAATTCCTTGTCCAATACCTCGCGATTGAGAATCTGGCCCGTATCGGGATCCTTGTAGTCCTGATCCTCAATCCAGGCATCGGCATAGGCGATGTAACGGTCGAAGAGGTTCTGGCCATACTCGCTGTATGATTCCAGATAGGCCTTCTGGATTTCGTGGCCGATGAACTCGGCATAGCGCGTTGCCAGTTCCGACTTGATGAAGTCGAGATAGGCAGCTTCCGTTTCCTTTGGAAACTGCTCGCGCTTGATCGCCTCCTCCAGGATGTAGATCAGATGCACGGGATCGGCAGCCACCTCCTTGGTGTCGTAGTTGAATGTCTGCGACAGGATCTTGAAGGCGAAGCGTGTACTGACGCCGGTCATGCCTTCGTCGACGCCGGCGGTATCGCGATATTCCTGGACCGACTTCGCCTTGGGATCGACCTCCTTGAGGTTCTCGCCGTCATAGGCGCGCATCTTGGTGTAGAGCGGCGAATTGTCGTGCTCGGCAAGGCGGGTCGAGACCGTGAATCGGCTGAGAATGTCCAGCACTTCGGGTGCGCAGGGGCTGGTGGCCAAGTCGCTCTCGCGCAGCAGCTTTTCATAGATCTGCCTCTCTTCGGTGATCCGCAGGCAATACGGCACCTTGACCACGAGGATGCGGTCGAGAAAGGCCTCGTTGTTCCTGTTGTTCTTGAACTGTTGCCATTCCGATTCGTTGGAATGGGCAATGATGATGCCCTGATAGGGAAAGGCGCCGAAATTCTCGGTGCCGTTGTAGCTGCCTTCCTGGGTCGCCGTCAGCAACGGATGCAGGACCTTGATAGGCGCCTTGAACATCTCGACGAATTCGAGCAGGCCTTGCGTGGTCCGGTTCAGTCCGCCGCTGTAGGAATAGGCGTCCGGATCGGACTGGCTGAAATTTTCCAGTTGTCTGATGTCGACCTTGCCAACCAGGGCCGAGACATCCTGATTGTTCTCGTCGCCGGGCTCTGTCTTGGCAATGCCGATCTGGCGCAGCCGCGAAGGCATCAACTTGACCACGCTGAATTTGGAAATGTCGCCGGACAGTTCGTCGAGCCGCTTGGCCGCCCATGGTGAGATGAGCCCGTTCAGCCGGCGTCGGGCTATGCCGTATTTATCCTCCAGCAGGTCGCCCATGCGATCGGGATGGAAAAGGCCAAGTGGCGATTCGAAAACCGGGCTGATCTGGTTACCGACCTTCAGCGTGTAAATCGGGCGCAGCTCCATCAATTTCTTCAGCCGTTCGGCCAGAGAGGATTTACCGCCGCCGACAGGGCCAAGGAGGTAGAGGATCTGCTTGCGCTCCTCGAGTCCCTGGGACGCATATCGGAAATACCCGGCGATGCGCTCGATCGTTTCCTCCATTCCGTAGAAGTCGGAGAAGGAGGGATAGATCTTAACGGTGCGGTTCGAGAAAATGCGGCCGAGCCGTTCATCCTTGCTGGTGTCGACCAGGTTCGGCTCGCCGATTGCCTCGACCATCCGTTCAGGCGCCGAGGCATACATTGATTTGTCCTCTCGGCAAGCAAGGAGATACTGCTGGAGGCTGATTTCTTCCTGGGCCGCGTTCGCATAAATCTCCGAAAACAGATCGAAGACGTCGGACTGATTCTCACGCATGATACTTTGCCCTCAGAGCCGTTCTGGCTGCCGGCTGGCTCATCATATATTCAACTGCCGCAACGCATTTGGGTTCCTTCACATGAAGGAGAGCGTGCGCATCTGTCGTTGAGACCTGGGACACTACCCATGTCACTGAAATTCCTGTCCAAATACTTAAGTGGTGATGGCCAGATGAGGCCGTCAAGGGGTAGATATTGATTTCGTGAACTGAACGACAAGGGCAGTGCATTGATGCGGTCTGAAGCGGCGTGGCGACCCGATGCGAGTTCAACGAAGCCCGGCCGATCCAGCCTCCTCCATAGCGGATGGGTCGCCAAAGCTTGAGGTCCGCATCGATGGTCGATCGCCGAGCCAGACCGCTAAGCATTACCAATCCTTAACTGGACGCTCGCGGTGCCTGCGGGCACTGTTGGCTACACGGTCGGGAGACCACGATGATCGATCGACGAAGCCTCATTCTGGCCTCCGTGGCGGCGGTGCTGCCATTGGGAGCATCGGCCGCGTGGCGCCCGCGCCAACCCGCGCAAAAAACCTTCGACTACGGTCCGGCCAAGCTCGATGTCTACGCGCCCGACGGCGCGAAAAACCTGCCTGTCGTCTTCTTCGTCCATGGCGGCGCCTGGGAGTTTGGCAAACGCAGCCAGGTCGGTGCCAAGCCGGCTTTCCTGCTCGCCAACGGCTTCTGCTTCGTCTCGATCGATTACCGCATGCTGCCTGATGCCGATGTCGCGACCCAGGCCAATGATGTCGAAAAGGCCTATGCCTATGTCAGGGCCAACATCGCCGGCCATGGCGGCGATCCCAGCCGCGTTGTCGGCATGGGCCATTCGGCCGGCTGCCATCTGATCGCCCTGACCGGCATGCGCGGCGGGCTGCCCGGCGTCGCCGGGCTGCTGCTTGACGATACCAGGGCCTATGATCTCGCGGCGCTCGAGACAAATGGCGGCATGGTGCGGGCCTATGCAAGGGTGTTCTCCGATCCGTCGCAATGGGCGGCGCTCTCGCCTGCCAGCTATGTCGATGGCCGCAAACATCCGCCGACCTTCATCGCCTATTCGGGGGCCTCTGGGCGTGGCGAGGATTCGAAGGCCTTTGCCGAGCGTCTGCGCGCCACGGGTACAAAGGTCACGCTGTTCGATGGCAGCACCTATACGCATATGTCGATCAACCGCGATTTCGGCAGGGATGGCGATGCGCTGACCGTCGCAGCGCTGAAGTTCCTGAAATCGACGGTCGGCTGATCCCCGTCGAATTCCGCTTGCCTGTCGTTGGATCATGCCAAAAGCGGCGGCGGGATATTGCCGTGCAGACGTCCATAGTTGCAATTGCTCTCATCTGGCTGTTTTGACGCAATTCCGCTGATCGCCGGACGGGAGAGAAATGCATGAATGGCGCCGATGTCCTGTGCGACGTGCTGCTGGCCAATGATGTGACGGTCTGTTTCGCCAATCCCGGCACGTCCGAAATGCATTTCGTCGCCGCCCTCGACCGCAAGCCTGAGATGCGTTGCGTGCTCGGCCTGTTCGAGGGCGTAGTGACCGGTGCCGCCGACGGCTATGCGCGCATGACCGACCGCCCGGCGGCGACTTTGCTGCATACCGGTCCAGGGTTGGCCAATGGGCTGGCCAATATGCACAATGCCCGGCGTGCGTTCAGCCCGATGATCAACATCGTCGGCGACCATGCCTCCTATCACCTGCCGCTCGATGCGCCGCTCACCAGCGATATCGAAGGTCTGGCGGCGCCGATGTCCAACTGGGTTCGCCGCATCGCGGGGCCAGAAGATGTCCAGCCGGCCACGGAGGCGGCCTTCCGCGCCTCGCTGACGCCGCCTGGCGTCACGACGCTGATCCTGCCGGCGGATGCCGCCTGGGGCGATGCTGCCCCGGCGTCGCCGGGCAAGGTCGTGCTTTCACCGCCGCCGGCTGTCGACAGGGATGCCGTGCGCGAGGTCGCTGCGGCGATCCGTGCGGCTCCGGGCCGTGTTGGCATGATCGTTCGTGGCCACGCCGCGCGGGCCGATGCGCTCGAGATCGCCGGCCAGATCTCGACGGCCTGCGATGTCCGCCTGTTCAGCGAGGTCCTGATCGCGCGCATGCAACGCGGGCGCGGGCGTGTCGCGCCGACACGCATTCCTTATCCGATCGATGCGGCGACGGCGTTGCTAAGCGACATTGACGTTCTGGTGCTGGTCGGCGGCAAGGAGCCGGTCGCCTTCTTCGCCTATCCGGGAAAACCGGGACGGCTTGTGCGCGACGACTGCCAGGTGCTGACGCTCGCCGCCCATGGGCAGGACTTGCATGCGGCGCTGGAAGCGCTTCGCGACGAACTCGGCGTCAAACCATCGCAACAGACGGTGGTTGCGACCGCTTTCCCGGACGAAGCTGCGCCAGGCGGCAAGCTCACCGACGACGCCATCGCGCTGTCGGTGGCGCGCAAACTGCCGGACAATGCGATTGTCTGCGACGAGGCGGTAACCTCGGCCAGGCGTTTCTTCACGCTGTCGGCCTTTGCCGCGCCGCACGACTACATGATGGGCACGGGCGGATCGATCGGCGGCGGCATCCCAATGGCAACAGGAGCGGCGATCGCCTGTCCGGACCGCAAGGTGATCAATCTGGAGGCCGATGGCAGCGGCATGTACACGGTGCAGGGCCTGTGGACGCAAGCGCGGGAAAACCTCGACGTGGTCACGATCATCTTCTCCAACCGCACCTACGCGATCCTGCATGGCGAGATGAAGAATGTCGGCGTCAACGCGATCGGCGAGAATGCCAGGCGCATGCTCGACCTCGACCATCCCGCGCTGGACTGGGTTTCGCTGGCCAGAGGCATGGGCGTGGAGGCGGCGCGCGCCGATACCTGCGAGCAGTTCGACGCGTTGCTGGAGAGCGCCTTATTGCGGCGCGGACCGTTTCTGATCGAAGCGGTGATCTGAGCGCGGAGCAAGGCCCGCTGCGGAAGGTGAACGGTTGAACTGGAACCTACCAGCGCGTCTTTTCGCCGGGAGCCGCCGGCTCGATCGCCAGCGCGTGCACGCCGGCTTTCAATTCGTCGGCCAGCAGTTCGTTGACGGCGCGATGGCGGTCGATACGGCTCATGCCGGCAAAGGTGGCTGAGACCACGCGGACGCGAAAATGCGTCTCGCCGGTACCGTCATAGGCGCCGTGATGATCGGAGCCGTGATGGTGGTGGCCGGCGTGGAGATGGCTTTCGTTGATGATGACCAGCCGCTCCGGTGAAAATGCCTTGTTGAGCTTGTCTTCCATGGTCGCCTGTATGGACATTGCCGTCTCCGTTCACCACATATGACTGGCGCACCAGCGTGAAAACCGGAAATCGGTTCCACAGGGGCCGCTGTCGCGCAACTAAATCCGCCATTCGCCTGCTTTAAGCCGCGATTCAGCGGTTAGGGCGATGATCGCGAAAATGTCAATTCTTGTTTCGCATCTGCGAACGCCCCATAAATGGGTGAGATGAAGCCGTACCCCAAATATTTCGAGAAGATTCGCATCCGCCCGGAGAAGGATGCGGAGCTGAAGTCGCACTCGCCGATCTGCCAGTGGGACGGCTGCAAGGAGCCGGGCACCCATCGCGCGCCGGTGGGCCGGATGAAGGAAGGCGAGTATTTCCGCTTCTGCTTCGACCATGTGCGCGAGTACAACAAGGGCTTCAACTATTTTTCCGGCGTGCCGGACACCGAAGTCGCCCGTTTCCAGAAGGAAGCCATGACCGGCCACCGGCCGACCTGGAAGATGGGCGTCAACGGCGCCTCGACGCGTTCATCGCCCGATATGGCGCAGATGCGCTCCGGCCGCGCCGGTTATTACAACCGCATGCGCGACCCGTTCGACCTGTTCAAGGGGCCGAAGGATCCGCGCGAGGCGCGCGAGCGCAAGGCCAAGCCGCTTGAGGCCAAGGCGCTGGAAACGCTTGGCCTTGATACAAAGGCGACTGGCAAGGATATCAAGGCGCGCTATAAGGAACTGGTGAAACGTCACCATCCGGATGCGAATGGCGGCGACAGAGGTTCGGAAGACCGGTTCCGCGATGTGCTGCAGGCTTATCGCGTGCTCAAACAGGCGGGCCTGTGCTGAGCGACCCTACGGTTTGTGTCGTTTTCCAACTTTCATAAGGTTGGAAAAGGCTCTAAGACCGCCCCCGAACAAAATCGATTGCCGGCGAAACGGGACGTTTCGCCCGTGGAGACGTTGAGAGATATGAACAAGGTCGATCGCGACATCGCCAACCTGCCCGACACGACGGTGTCGGTGAAGGATAAATTCGGCTTCGACTCCAAGATGGTGGTGCCGGCCTATTCGGTGACATCGGAACATGTGCCGGACGTCGATCCGGACTATCTGTTCGACAAGGCGACGACGCTGGCCATCCTTGCCGGCTTTGCCTACAACCGCCGCGTGATGGTGTCGGGCTATCACGGCACAGGCAAGTCGACCCATATCGAACAGGTCGCCGCCCGCCTCAACTGGCCCTGCGTGCGCGTCAACCTCGACAGCCATGTCAGCCGTATCGATCTCGTCGGCAAGGACGCGATCGTGGTCAAGGACGGCTTGCAGATCACCGAATTCCGCGACGGCATCCTGCCCTGGGCCTACCAGCACAATGTCGCGCTCTGCTTCGACGAATATGACGCCGGCCGTCCGGACGTGATGTTCGTCATCCAGCGCGTGCTGGAATCTTCGGGCCGGCTGACGCTGCTCGACCAGAGCCGGGTTATCCGCCCGCACCCGGCGTTCCGGCTGTTCTCGACCGCCAACACGGTGGGCCTCGGCGACACCACCGGCCTCTATCACGGCACGCAGCAGATCAACCAGGCGCAGATGGACCGTTGGTCGATCGTCACCACGCTGAACTATCTGCCGCACGACAATGAAGTGAACATCGTGCTGGCCAAGGCCAAGCACTATCGTGACGGCAAGGGCAAGGACATCGTCAACAAGATGGTGCGCGTTGCCGACATGACGCGCTCGGCCTTCATCAATGGCGACCTGTCGACCGTGATGAGCCCGCGTACCGTCATCACCTGGGCCGAGAATGCCGAGATTTTCGGCAATATCGGCATGGCCTTCCGGCTGACCTTCCTCAACAAGTGCGACGAGCTCGAACGCTCGGTGGTGGCCGAGTTCTACCAGCGCGCCTTCGGCGAGGATCTGCCCGAGAGCGCCGCCAACGTGGTGCTGGGGTAACATCACTCCATGGGAGCAACCCGTCGGACGTTCCTGTGGAGTTTCTCAGTCCTCTGCTTTGGTCTCGGACAGGTAGCCATGGCCCAGGATGAACCATTCAAGCCCGGGCAGACTTGGACGTATCGGGGAGCGACGCCGATATCCTCGCGGGTGATCATAGGTGCGGTCGACAATCTGGAAGGTGAAGATCAACCGGTCGTGTCGATTTCAGTCACCGATGCGCCGATACCGAATGACGGAAAGCCGCTGCAAACTGTTCCCCACCTCCCTATAGCGGCTAACCTGCTTAGGGAGAGTGTGGTTGAGCTTGAGGGGACGGGTACAATTCCAGATGGCTTCGGCCATGGATATGGTCTGTGGAGACAGGCATATGGCAGTGGAAAGGGTGGTTACTTTACAATCTCGGTGGAAGAGATTGTCGGCCTCCTCCGCTCTCAGCTTGGTCAACAGCCTGTGGCGAAATAGAGATAGATAATGGCGGGTCCGGGCGACAACACGCGCAACAAGTCGAAGACGGGGTCTGAAGCAGACAGCTTCAAGCGCGCCGTCACCGTCTGCATGCGCGCCATTGCCGGCGACAAGGAGATGGAAGTCGGCTTCGCCAAGGATCGGCCGGCGCTCGCCGGCAGCCGCGCGCGCTTGCCCGAACTGCCCAAGAAGGCGTCGAAGACCGACATCGCGATCACCCGCGGCCTCGGCGATTCCATGGCGCTGAAGCGCGCCTGCCACGATGCGCGCATCCACACCAAGCTGGCGCCGGAAGGCAAGGCGGCGCGTGCCATCTATGACGCGGTCGAGCAGGCCCGCGTCGAGGCGATCGGCAGCCGTGCCATGCAAGGCGTCGCCGACAATATTGGTTCGATGCTGGAGGACAAATACGCCAAGGCCAACCTCGTCGACGTCAAGGACAAGGCCGACGCGCCGATCGAGGAAGCACTCGCCCTGATGGTGCGCGAGAAGCTGACCGGCCGGCCGGTGCCCAAGAGCGGCGAGCGGCTGGTCGAACTCTGGCGGCCCTGGGTCGAAGAGAAGGCCAAGGCCGACCTCGACGGTCTGTCGGCCAAGCTCGACGACCAGCAGGCCTTCGCCCGCGTCGTGCGCGAGATGCTCGCCTCCATGGAGATGGCCGAGGAACTCGGCGACGACCAGGAGACGGAAGATTCCGAGGACAATGACGACAACCAGCCGCAAGGCGAGGAGCAGAGCGAGGAGGGCGGCGAAGAGGATTCCGGCTCCGAGCAGTCGCAGTCCGAGGATGCCGAGGCTTCGGCCGATGACGAACAGTCGTCCGAGACGGAGGCCTCCGACGCCACCGCCGACGATCTGTCCGACGACGACGATGCCGATGCCGAGACGCCCGGCGAGGCGCGCCGCAACGACAATCCCTTCACCAATCTGCCGAAGGAAATCGACTACAAGGTCTTCACGACAGCCTTTGACGAGACGGTCGGCGCCGAAGAGCTTTGCGAAGAGGAAGAACTCGACCGGCTGCGCGCCTTCCTCGACAAGCAACTGGCCAATCTGTCCGGCGTCGTCGGGCGGCTCGCCAACCGGCTGCAGCGGCGGCTGATGGCGCAGCAGAACCGGTCCTGGGATTTCGACCTGGAAGAGGGCTATCTCGACCCGGCGCGGCTGGTGCGCGTTGTCATAGACCCGATGCAGCCGCTGTCCTTCAAGCAGGAACGCGACACCAAATTCCGCGACACGGTGGTGACGCTGGTGCTCGACAATTCGGGCTCGATGCGCGGCCGGCCGATCACGGTCGCCGCCACCTGCGCCGACATCCTGGCGCGCACGCTGGAGCGCTGCGGCGTCTCGGTCGAGATCCTCGGCTTCACCACGCGGGCGTGGAAAGGCGGGCAAGCGCGCGAAAAATGGCTGAAGGACGGCAAGCCGCCGAACCCCGGCCGGCTCAACGATCTGCGCCACATCATCTACAAATCCGCCGACCATCCGTGGCGGCGGGCCCGGCGCAATCTTGGCCTGATGATGCGCGAAGGCCTGCTCAAGGAAAACATCGACGGCGAGGCGCTGCTGTGGGCGCACAACCGGCTGATCGCCCGGCCGGAACAGCGCAAGATTCTGATGATGATCTCGGATGGCGCGCCGGTCGACGATTCGACGCTTTCGGTCAATCCGGGCAATTATCTCGAGCGCCATCTGCGCGCCGTCATCGAATTGATCGAGACGCGCTCGCCGGTGGAACTCTTGGCCATCGGCATCGGCCATGACGTCACGCGCTATTACAGGCGCGCCGTCACCATCGTCGATGCCGAGGAATTGGCCGGCGCCATGACCGAGCAGCTGGCTTCGCTGTTTGCCGAGGAAAGCGCACGCGACACGCGGCGTGGCGGCATGCGGCGCGCCGGATGATCTTTTCGCGCGGCGGCTTTCGGCAGACGCTCTTCGCCGCCATCGTCCTGTTCGCCGGCGTGGCGTCCGCGCCAGCGGGCGCGGCTGGCTCGGCCCCGGTTGAACCCATCGAGGTTTCGGCCCGCCCGATCACTGAATTCCGCATTGGCCGGACCGACAGGCAGTTCGGTTCGCTCGAATTCGTCGGCGGGCTGGAAATGACCTCGAAATCGCCCGACTTCGGCGCGCTGTCGGCGTTCCGGTTTCTGAAAGCGGGCAGCGATTTCATCGGCGTGGCCGACACCGGCTATTGGTTCTTCGGCACGGTGGCCCGCGATGCCGACAGGCGTCCCGTGGGCATCCAGAACTTCCGCATGCAGCAGATGGTCGACCAGAGCGGCCAGCCGATCGACGAGAAATGGGAGGTCGATGCCGAGGGCCTTGCGGTCAAGGATGGTATCGCCACGGTCGGTTTCGAGCGCAACCACCGCGTCGCCCAGTTCAAGATCGATCCGACTGATATGAAGGGGCCATACCGGCAGCTGGATTTCCTGGTGCCGGCGCGCGAGCTGCGCCAGAACCGCGGCTTCGAGACCGTCACCCATGCCAATTCCAACGGCCAGCACGAGGGCGGTCTGGTCGTGGTCTCGGAAAAGAGCCTCGACAAATCAGGCAACATCTATGCCGCCATCATCGAAGGGCCGCACAAAGGCGTTTTCACCGTCAAGCGCAATGGCGATTTCGACATCACCGACGGCGCCTTCCTGCCGGATGGCGACCTGTTGCTGCTGGAGCGCAGTTTCACCATGGCCGGCGGACTCAAGATGCGGCTGCGGCGCATCTATGGCGAAAGTGTCGATAAGGGCGCCGTCGCCGACGGACCGGTGCTGCTGGACGCCGACATGGGCTACCAGATCGACAATATGGAGGGGCTCGACGTCTGGACCCGCGACGATGGCGCGGTGATGGTGTCGCTGGTCTCCGACGACAACCACTCGATCCTGCAGCGCAACCTCTATCTGGAATTTATTCTGCACCAGGATTGAGTGAGACTCGGCCTGCCTGAAGTTGAGGGTCTTCAACGGCGGGTTCGATTGGGGCGGGTTCGATTTGGAGAGTTACGACGGCTTCAGTCAGGAGCCGTTTGTGGCGATCCAGATGACATGACGCGCGCCACGCTTGCCGTTGGCGCGCGTGTTGACCTCCTCGACAGCGAAGCCGGCCTGCTTCAGCCGCCTGACAAAGCCATTGTCCGGCCCTTGCGACCACACGGCTAGCACACCGCCCGGTCTGAGGGCGCTGCGCGCGGCGCCGAGGCCTGCCAGGCTGTAGAGGGCGTCGTTGCCCTTGTGGACGATGCCCTCGGGGCCATTGTCGACATCGAGCAGGATCGCGTCCCAGGCTTTAGGCTCGGACCGTATCAGCTGGCCGACATCGATCTCCTCTATGGTGACGCGGGGGTCATCGAGACAGCCGCCAAACACCTCCGCCATCGGGCCGCGTGCCCAGGCGACCACCGCCGGCACCAGCTCAGCAACAACGATGCTGGCATCGTTGCCGAGTTCGGCCAAGGCGGCGCGCAATGTAAAACCCATGCCGAGGCCGCCGATCAGGATCTTCGGCTGGCGATGGCTCGCAATCCTTTGGCAAGACAGTTTCGCCAGCGCCTGCTCGGAGCCGCTGAGGCGGCTGTTCATCAGCTCGTTGGTGCCGAGCATGATCGAGAACTCGCTGCCACGCCGCTTGAGGCGAAGTTCCTGGGCACCATCCCCGGTCTTTGCCGAATCGAGCTGGACCCAGGGGATCATGGTTTAGACCGCGACTGCCGGCTGGCTCCAGCGGGCGGCGAGCAGCCGGTAGGGGATGAGCGCGACCACGGCGATGATCAATTTCACCGAGAGGTCGCCAAGCGCCCAGGAGACCCAGCGCATGGCCTCGACGTGGAAGACACCCATCAGCGGCGCCGTTTCGAGCGCGAAACCGTCATTCGGGCCGGCAAAGGCGAAGGCCGCCGAAAATGCGACGGTGAAGAAGACCATGGTGTCGAACACCGATCCGACCAGCGTGCCGACGATCGGCGCCCGCCACCAGCTCTGCCGGCGCAGCCGGTTGAACACGGTGACGTCGAGCAGTTGCGCGGACAGGAAGGCGGCGCCGGAAGCGGCCGCGATGCGCACCAGCCGGGCGGCCGCGGTCTCGAATTCGATCAGGCCATGGCGGAACAGGAAGGGCGGCACGAGGATCGAGCAGACCACAGCCGTCATAAAGCCTACAAAGACGATCCGGCGCGCCACGGCAGGTCCGTAACGGCGATTGGCGAGGTCGGTGACCAGGAAGGAGAAGGGATAGGTGAAAGCGCCCCAGGTGAGCAGGTCGGCCAGCGACAGGCCACCGATCTGGCCCTGCATCGGGAACTGCACGAGGATGTTCGATGCCACGACGACAAGCGCCATGGCGGCCACGAAGGGCAAATATCGCGAGAAGGAAGTCATTTTTTTATCCTGGGTAATGGAACCAGCGGAGCATCATGCCCATCAGGCGGTGCTCGCTTCGTAGTCGAGCACCGGATGTCGAACCTTGCGGATCTACCCGATGCCCAAAGCCAACACGAGGTTGGCCAGGGCGGTCGTCCCCCGCCTTTGATCCGATGTTACGCGGCGACCTGTTCGGCCAGCTTCTTGGCGATCTGCTTCTTCAGCAGGCGCGCGCGCTGCGACAGTTCCTTGACGTCGGCCTTGGCCAGGAAAGCGTCGAGACCGCCGCGATGTTCGACCGAACGCAGTGCGTTGGCCGAGATGCGCAGACGCACATTCTGGTTCAGCGCTTCCGAAATCAGCGTCACATTGACGAGGTTCGGCAGGAAGCGACGCTTGGTCTTGTTGTTGGCGTGGCTCACATTGTTGCCGGTCTGGACTGCCTTGGCAGTGAGTTCGCAGGTGCGGGACATAATTCTAACCTTCAATTCTCTCGGGACCTGCCAAACCTTTGTGCCCACGCCGGGTGGCGCGCGGTTCTGGTCAGGCGGCCTTATGGAAAAAGTTGGCGTTCCATAGTTGCATTTCGCCGGGGCGTCAAGCTCCGGCTTTGCCACGGAAGCGCCCGGCATTTCATATTAAGGCCGGATTTCATCCTATAAGCGGTCTCATAGGGACATGCCAGACCGGAGTCGCCCACCTCCGGCCGAAAATCAAGGATCCGATCCCGCCATGCCTCGTTTGTCTTACGCGCTTGTTGCCGTGCTTGCCGTTGCCTTGCCGTCCGCCGCTTCGGCTGCCTCGCCGCAGTCCTTCAAGGGCGAATACACGGTGTCGTTCCTTGGTCTCTCGATCGCGAGATCGACCTTCTCCAGCCATTACGAGAATGGCGCCTACGCGATCGAAGGCAGCGTGTCCGCCGCAGGCCTGGCCAAACTGTTCGACGACACGCGTGGCACGATCTCCTCCAAGGGCACGATTTCTGGCAAGAAGATGGTGCCGCAGGCTTTCCGGGCCGATTACACCTCCGGCAAGAAAGCATCGGTGGTCGATATCCGCTTCACCAATGGCGCTGTGACCTCGACGCAGGTCATTCCGGCGCCGGAAAAGCGCGATCCCAACAATTGGGTGCCGATCGGTGCCGGCGACCTGGCATCCGTGCTCGATCCGATGGCCGCCACCGTCATCCATGCCGACAGCCTCGACCAAGTCTGCGGCCGCAAGGTCAAGTTCTACGATGGCGAGATGCGCGCCGACCTGACGCTGAACTACGTCTCGAAAGGCACGATCTCGGTGCCGGGCTACAAGGGCGAGACCATCACCTGCCGCATGGGCTTCGAGCCGGTGGCGGGCTATCGCAAGGGCCGCAAGGCGCTCAACTATCTCAAGAACAAAAGCCGCATGATGGTGACGTTTGCGCCGCTCGGCCAAACCGGAGTATATGCGCCGATCCATGCCACGGTGGGAACGCAGATCGGCACCTTGACCATCAGCGCCGGGCGTTTCGAAGCGGTACAATAGGGCACGCCCCTGGGGACAGAGCAGGGCGCGCCACGGGGAGAGGACATGGCGCGCGCAACACTGATCGGCTTTTCGGCGGTCGCCATGTGGGCGCTTTTGGCGCTGCTCACCGATGCGTCGGGCAAGGTGCCGCCATTCCTTTTGTCGGCGATCACCTTCTCGATCGGCACCGGCGTCGGGCTTGTCGCGCGGCTCTTCATGCCGGCCGCCGACAAGAGCCAGAAGATTCCACCGCAGGTCTGGCTGATCGGCATTGCCGGCCTGTTCGGCTACCATTTTTTCTATTTCACCGCGCTGCGCAACGCGCCGGCGGTCGAGGCGAGCCTGATCGCCTATCTGTGGCCGCTGCTGATCGTGCTCGGCTCGGCGCTGATGCCGGGCGAAAAACTGGCGTGGAACCATGTCGTTGGCGCGCTGCTCGGCCTTGCCGGCACCGTGCTGATCGTCACCAAGGGCGGCGGGCTGGCTTTTGATGCGCGCTACACCTTCGGCTATGCCATGGCTGCCGTCTGCGCGCTGCTGTGGTCGTCCTACTCGCTTTTGTCGCGGCGCTTTCCGTCGGTGCCGACCAGCATCGTCACCTGGTTCTGCGCGGCGACTGCCGTGCTGTCGCTCGTTTGCCATCTGGCGCTGGAGCAAACGGTGTTGCCTGAAGGCGTCGGCCAGTGGCTGGCGGTGCTTGGGCTTGGCCTGATGCCGGTGGGGGCGGCTTTCTATGCCTGGGACATCGGCGTCAAACGCGGCAATATCCAGGTGCTGGGCGCGGCAAGCTATGCGGCGCCGCTGCTCTCGACGCTGGTGCTGATCGCGGCCGGCGTCGCCGAGCCATCGCTGCGCATCCTCGCTGCCTGCGTGCTCATCACCGGCGGTGCGGCCTTGGCGGCAAAATCGCTGTTCCTGCGCAAGCCGGCCGTAGCTGAGAGCCGCGCCGAGGCAGCCGAAAGCGGAGCCGGGGCATGACCATGCCGTTTGCCGGCGGCATCGACGCCAACGCCAATGCGACGCTGATCTTCTCGCTGGTGGCGGCGGTGATCTACGCTTTCACGCTGGGCATGCCGCAGAGCCTCGCCCGCTCCGCGGCAAAGACGCTTAGCGTCGCGATGCTTGCCGTGCTTTCGGCGCTGCAAGGCGGCCCGCTGCTGCTGGTCGCGGCCCTCGCGCTCAGCGCGGTCGGCGACGCCTTCCTGTCGCGCGACGGCGAAAAAGCCTTTCTCGGTGGGTTGGCGAGTTTTCTCGTCGCCCACATCGTCTATGTCGTTCTGTTCCTGCGCAGCGGTGGCGGGGTGGGATTGCTTGGTGCCGAATCCTGGCGCGGGGCGATTGCACTGGCGCTGGCGGTGTTCGCAATCGTCATGTTCGCCGCGCTCTGGCGCCGCGTCGGCCCCAGCCTGCGTATTCCGATCGCAGTCTATGTCGTAGCGATCCTGGCGATGGGCATGGCGGCGCTGACCACCAACAGCGCCTGGGTCATCGGCGGCGCGGTGCTGTTCATGGCTTCGGACGGGCTGCTCGCCACCGAGAAATTCTTAGTGGCAGCCATCTCGCCGCATCGCGCCTGGATGCGTTTGGCCGTCTGGGTGCTGTATTACGCCGCCCAGCTCGCGATTACGCTGGGGTTCCTGCTGGGCTAGGATTCCAGCCCGGTTCGGCCAGTTCGAAGGCGGCGAAATCAAAACCCGGCGCGACGGTGCAGCCAACCAGCGTCCATTCGCCGAGGCTGCGCGCCGATTGCCACCAGCCCGCCGGCACAACGATCTGCGGCCGTTCGCCCGCCGCGAGCTCGATGCCGAGCACCTGCTCGATCACGGTTGACCGTTCTTCCCACATCGACAGCGCCAGCGGCGCGCCGGCATGGAAATGCCAGACCTCGGCGGCGTCCTTGACCCGATGCCAGGCGGAAAGCTGGTGCTGCTCCAGCAGGAAATAGATGGCGGTCGAATGGCCGCGTGCACCGCCGGCTTCGTCGCGAAAGGTTTCCGTGTACCAGCCGCCTTCCGGATGCGGCTTCAGTCCGAGTGTCGCGATGATTTCTGCTGAACTGGTCATCGGTCGAAGGCCTGCACGATGCTCAAAAATTGTCCTTGCGCTTGCGGATCTCCGCAAACACTTCGGCATCCCCGGCCTTTTCCATGCCGAGATGCTTGCGGATCGCCGGATCATGCCAGCGCAGGAAGGGATTGGTCGACAATTCCTCGCCGATCGTCGTTGGCAGCGTCGGCCTGTTTTCGACCCGCAGCGCCTCGATCCTGGCGGCACGCTCCTTCAAGGCCGAATTGGTCGGGTCGACGGTCAGCGCGAAACGGGCGTTGGCGAGCGTGTATTCGTGGCCGCAATAGATTGTCGTTGTAGCCGGGAGGGCTGCAAGTTTCTTCAGTGATTCATACATGACCGGCGGCTTGCATTCGAACAGGCGTCCACAGCCCAGCGCGAACAGCGTGTCGGCGGTGAACGCCACCTGCGACGCCGGTAGATGATAGGAAACGTGGCCGGCGGTATGGCCGGGAGTGGCGATCACCTCGATCCGCTCGTCGCCGAGATGAAGCACGGAGCCCTCTTCGACGGTTTCGTCGATGCCGGGGATCTTGGCCTTTTCCGCCTCCGGGCCGACGATGCGCAGCTTGAAGCGCTCCTTCAGCGCCAGATTGGCCTCGACATGGTCCGTATGATGATGTGTGGTCAGGATCATCGTCGGTGTCCAGCCGGTGCGCTTGATCGCGGCCAGGATCGGCGCTTCCTCGGGTGCGTCGATGATCGCGGTCAGCCCGCTTTTGCGGTCATGCACCAGCACGCCGAAATTATCGCTGCGGCACATGAACTGTTCGATTTCGACCGCCATCGTATCTCTCCATTTGTCGCCGCAGACATAGGGCGCCAGAGGGCGGATGTCATCCCGGAGATGACAATGTCACTCCCGGAGATGAAGAATGTCATCCGGGGATGCGTCGGCAACCTCAGGGGCTCTTTGTTGAAACCTGCCGACATCACGGCTACATCCCTGACATGCATTCCGACATCGTCGACCTTCGCTCCTTCTATTCGACAACGCTCGGCCGCTTCGCCGAGCGCTCGATCACCATGGCGCTGTCGTCGATATGGGCCACTGTCCCCAACGAACGGCTGGTCGGGCTGGGCTATACGCTGCCCTGGCTGGAACGGTTCGGCTCCGACGCCGAGCGGGTCTTTGCCTTCATGCCGGCGACGCAGGGTGCCGTGGTCTGGCCGGCGACAGGGCCGACGGCGACGGCCCTGGTCTTCGATGAGGAGTTGCCGCTGGTCGATTCCTGCATCGACCGCATGCTGCTCGTCCACTCGCTCGAGCATGTCGAAAATCCGCGCGAGACGCTGAACGAGATCTGGCGGGTGCTGTCGCCGGCAGGGCGCGTCGTCATCGTGGTGCCCAACCGGCGCGGTGTCTGGGCGCGCTTCGAGCATACGCCGTTCGGCAATGGCCGGCCGTTCTCGCGCGGGCAGCTGACGGAACTGCTGCGCGAGGCGAATTTCACGCCTGCCGCATGGTCCGACGCCCTGTTCTTCCCGCCATCGCGGCGGCGCTTCATGATGCGCTTCCACAATGTGCTGGAGCGCGCCGGCCGACGGCTGTGGCCGATCTTTTCCGGCGTCATCGTCGTCGAGGCGCAGAAGCGGCTTTATCAAGGCGTGCCGGTCGCCCAGCGCGCCTCGCGCCGCGTTTTCGTACCGGTGCTATCGCCACACGGCGCGACACGGCTCGGCCGCCGGGCCGAGGCGACAGGCGCGGCAGTAGCGGCTCGCCAGGTGAAACCTTCGTGATCAGCGCGGAAACTTTCCTCGCGCGGCATTTTTCCGTCCTATCTGTCGTGCTGGGTTCACGGACTGACAGGCGGCGGCCGTCGGCTCCCTTCATCCGGTTTCAGCATCGCACCTGAACGCAAGGACCTCTGATATGGCTGATCAACTGGACAATCAGGCCACCGTTCAGCCCGTCGCCGTGGCCGTCGAGGCCAGCAGTCTGCGCGAGCAGGTGGCGACGATCAAACGCGCGCTGGTGGTGTCGCCGGTTCGCAAGTGGTTGCTGTGGACGTCGGTCGGCATCATGGCCGTCATCATTGCGACGTCGATCGGCCAGGTCCTGCTCAACCGCTGGAACCAGCCCTTCTATGATGCGCTGGCGCGCCGCGACATGGCGGCATTCGTGCACCAGCTTCTGGTCTTTGCGATGATCGCTGGCGGGCTGCTGGTGCTCAATATCGGCCAGACCTGGCTCAACCAGATGATCCGGCTGAAGCTGCGCGAGGCGCTGACGCTGGACCTGATCGACCAGTGGATGCGGCCGGCGCGTGCCTTCCGGCTGGCCAATGCCGGCGCCATCGGCGTCAATCCTGACCAGCGCATGCAGCAGGATGCGGCGCATCTCTCGGACCTGTCGACCGATCTCGGCGTCGGGCTCTTACAGTCGCTCATCCTGCTCTTGTCCTTTGTCGGCGTGCTGTGGGAACTGTCCTCGGGCTTCGTCTTCCACATTGGCGGCTGGTCGCTGGCCATACCGGGCTACATGGTGTGGGCCGCGTTCCTCTATGCCGGCATCGCCTCCTGGCTGAGCTGGCTGGTCGGTCGACCGCTGATCGGGCTCAACAGCGATCGCTACACGCGCGAAGCCGAGCTGCGCTCCTCCATGGTGCGCGTCAACGAGAATGTCGATGCGATCGCGCTCTACCATGGCGAAGACGACGCCAAACTGCGGCTCGAACTCGACCTCGGCACGGTGCTGGGCGCGATGCGGCGTATCTTCACGGCCCAGATCAATCTATCCTGGGTGACCGATACCTATGGCTGGATCACGGTCGTGGCCCCCATTCTGGTCGCGTCGCCGGTTTATTTTTCCGGTGACATCAGCTTCGGCGGGCTGATGATGGCGGTCGGTGCCTTCAACCAGGTGCACTCTTCGTTGCGCTGGTTCATCAACAACATCGGCAGCATCGCCGATTGGCGCGCCACGCTGATGCGCGTCGCCGACTTCCGCATCGCGCTCGATGAAACCGATGTGCTGCACGACACCGAAAGGCGCATCACCTTCGATCAAAATGCCAATGGCAGCCTGACGTTCGAGAAGCTTCAAGTGGCTTCGCCGGAGGGCTGCACAAAACTCTCCGATCAGCACGTCGAGATACGCCCCGGCGAACGGGTGATGATCACCGGCGAGCCGGGCGCCGGCAAGACGCTGTTTTTCCGCGCCATTGCCGGGCTTTGGCCCTGGGGCGGCGGAAAGATCGGCCTGCCGGCTGGAGAAACCCTCATCTTCGTTCCACGCGTGCCGTATTTGCCGGCCGGCACGTTGCGCGAGGTGCTCAATCACGCGAACGGGCATGCGCCCGCGAGTGATATCGATATTGCAGCGGTGCTGGCCGAGGTTGGTCTTGAACGGCTGTCGTCGTCGCTGGATCGCGTCGGGCGCTGGGATCATGAATTGGGCGATGACGAACAGCGCTTGCTGGGTGTGGCCAGGCTCGCCTTGCGGCGGCCGAAATGGGTGATCATCGACGAGGCGATGGACGCGTTCGACGGACCCGCACTGCGGCGCGTGCTGGCGATGCTGGAAAAGCATCTGAAGGGCGCCACGATCATCAACATCGGGCGCGGCCAGCACAACAATCAGTTCTTTCCGCGCGGCCTGACGATCGTCAAGGATTCGGGTGCCCAGCCGCTGAAACCAGCCCGCGTCAGGGCCGGCGCCATCGATCCGCCGCCGGCCGCCACCCGCCGCAAGAAGTAGGGCTGTTTTCCCGCGCTGCCGCAGCAAGCTTTATTTCGCCGCGATCGCGAAGGAAGATTTCCCGGAGAAACAGAATTTGGCGGTGGCGATGCTTGATGCTCTGCGCCTGCTTGCCTGTCTTGCCTGTGCCCAGCCAACTCCGGTTGCGTCGCCATCGGATGCGCTGACTGTCGACGTCGAGTTGGTGTTGGCGGTCGATATCTCCCTGTCGATGGACGAGAAGGAGTTCGCGCTGCAGCGCGCCGGCTATGTCGAGGCGCTGCGGCATCCCGATTTCATAAGGGCTGTCCGGTCCGGCAATACGGGCCGCATCGCGATTGCCTATTTCGAATGGGCCGGCACGGTGCGCGATGACGCGGTCATCAACTGGCAGATCATCGACAGCGCCGAGAGCGCCAACGGCTTTGCCGACAAGGTGGCGGCGCGCCCGTTCCGGAGTTTTCGCGGCACCTCGATTTCCACAGCACTTGCCTTCGGCGCCGGACTTTTCGACAGGACGGATTTCAAGGGCGAGCGCAGCGTCATCGACATTTCCGGCGATGGCCCCAACAACATCGGGCGGCCGGTCACCGCGATGCGCGATGCGGCAACCGCCAAAGGCATCGTCATCAACGGCCTGCCGATCCTGATCAGCCCATCGCCCACTTTCAAGCATCTCGACCAGTATTACGCGCAATGCGTGACCGGCGGACCAGGCTCCTTCGTGCTGCCAATTTATGCGGTAGCCGAATTTTCCACCGCCATCCGGCGCAAGCTGATCCTCGAAGTGAGTGGCATTCAGGACAAGGCCAATCCCGTACCCGTCGACGCGGACGCACCGATCGACTGCCTGCAAGGTGAGCGGGACAGGCGATTCCTGTCGGATCCCTATTTCCCGGAACTCGACCGGTGAGTTTGCGCGAGAGCGCCTGAGGCCGGCCGTCGAAGGCACCGATTCCATTACCTCGGGCGTAATCGCCTCGCGTCAGGCATTCCGACAGATTGCTCTCACGAGGCCGGCAAATCGGCTTCGATAGACAAGGGAGTTACGTCATGATCGCTTACGCTGTAGCCCATATGCGCCAAGTCACGATGGGTCCGCAGATCGTCGAGTATCTGCACAAGATCGATGCCACGCTGGAGCCTTTCGGCGGCCGTTTCCTGGTCCATGGCGGCAACGTCGAGATGATTGAGAACGACTGGCCGGGCAACCTCATCATCATCGAATTTCCCGACCGGCGGCATGTGCGCGAGTGGTATAGTTCGCCCGCTTACCAAGCAATATTGGCCTTGCGTTCGGAGAATTCCCAGTCCGATGTGGTGTTTGCCGACGGTGTCGAACATCCGCACAAAGCCACGGATGTCCTGGGCTAGACGCGCCCTACCGCTTCAGCAAGAAAACCGCCTGCTGGCCAAAGAAATTCCAGAACCACCAGGGCATGGACAGGCCGATCTTCTGGCCGGCGGCGTCGAGCGCGGTCGCCTTTTCCACCGTCGCACCAAGCTCCTCGCACAAATTGACGAAGTCGCGGATGGTGCAGAAATGGATGTTGGGCGTGTCGTACCAGGAATAGGGCAGGTCCTGGGTTACCGGCATGCGGCCCTTGACGAACAGCGACAGCCGCACCCGCCAATGGCCGAAATTGGGGAAGGAGACGATCGCCCGGTTACCGATGCGGAGCAGTTCGTCGAGCACCAGCTTCGGGTTGCGCGTCGCCTGCAAGGTCTGCGACAGGACGACGAAGTCAAAACCCTTGTCGGGATAGAATTCGAGATCCTTGTCGGCATCGCCCTGGATGACGGAGAGGCCGCGCGCCACGCATTCGTTGACGCCGCGCTGCGACAGTTCAAGCCCGCGGCCGTCGACCTGCTTGGTGTCCTGCAGCAATTCAAGCAGCGAGCCGTCGCCCGAGCCGACGTCGAGCACGCGGGACTGCGGCGGGATGAGGTTGGCGACGACCTCGAGGTCGACGCGCTGGCTGCCGTTCACACTCATGATGCGAGTCCTCTTGCCCGTGCCGCTGAGCCGATGAAGCCGTTGATGGCGGCGAACAGTTCCGGCTCGTCGAGCAGGAAGGCATCGTGGCCGCGATCGGTCTCGATCTCGACGAAGGACACCGAGGCACCGGCGGCGTTGAGCGCGTGCACAATGGAGCGGCTTTCTTCCGTCGGAAACAGCCAGTCCGATGTGAACGACACCAGGCAGAAGCGGGTCTTGGTTCCGGCAAAGGCATCCGCCAGCCTGCCGCCATGGTCAGCGGCAATGTCGAAATAGTCCATGGACCGCGTCATGTAGAGGTAGGAATTGGCGTCGAAGCGGTCGACGAAGGTCATGCCCTGGTGGCGCAGATAGCTTTCGATCTGGAAGTCGGCATCGAAGCCGAACGTCAGGTGGTCGCGATCCTGCAGATTGCGGCCGAATTTGCGGTGCAGGGCGGCTTCCGAGAGATAGGTGATGTGGGCAGCCATGCGCGCCACCGCCAGGCCCTTTTCCGGGCGCTTGCCGTGCTCGAAATATTTGCCGCCATGCCAGTCTGGATCGGCCATGACCGCCTGCCGGCCGACCTCGTGGAAGGCGATGTTCTGCGAGGAGTGACGCGCGCCGGTGGCGATCGGCAGCGCCGAAAAGACGCGTTCGGGGTAGCTCGACGCCCATTCCAGCACCTGCATGCCGCCCATCGAGCCGCCGAGCACGCAGAACAGTTTCTCGATGCCGAAATGGTCGATCAGCATCTGCTGCGCGCGCACCATATCGCGGATGGTGATGACCGGCAGGTCGAGCCCATAGGGTTTGCCGGTGGCGGGGTTGGTCGAGGCCGGGCCGGTGGAGCCCAGACAGCCGCCGATGACGTTGGAGCAAATAACGAAGAAACGGTTGGTGTCGATGATCCTGCCGGGGCCGATCAGCACCTCCCACCAACCCGGCTTGCCGGTTACCGGATTGGTGCTGGCGACATGCTGGTCGCCGGTCAGCGCATGGCAGACGAGGATGGCATTGGAGCGGGCATCGTTCAGCGTGCCATAGGTCTGGTAGGCGATCTGGAACGGCGACAAAAGCGTGCCGGCGTCGAGCTTGAGCGGCTTGTCCGCCCCGAAGCGCAACACCGGGCTCGACGGCTGGTCGGCCTCGTTGTTGGTCTTTCCTGCGCGCAGAGCGGCCATTCTCGTCTCACTTGCTGCATCACATCAGGCGAAAAGTCGCCGCTGATGCTTCCGTCCGGCCGGCCGCGGACAATAAAAAACCGGCATTGCCATTCGCAAAGCCGGTTACGTCACGCAAACGGCCCTTTAGCGAATTGTTTAACGTGGCTGCAAGCCGACCGGCCAAATCACCACGGAACTGTTGCTGTCCTTCTAGAACTCGCTTGCCCTGCCGTCAATGCCGGCTGTCTGGACCGGCATCCGGGCCGGCTGCTGACCCCACTGCCACCTCTCGACATTGCCGGCCATGGCTTGTATTTCCGCTGCGGCCTCGGATGAGGCGTTCTCGACGGATTTTTACGACATGACGCAGACACCGGATCAGGCACGTCCAACCCCGCGCGCGGGCATCATGGAGATAGACGCCTATGTGCCGGGCAAGAGCGCCGCACCCGCCGGTGTCGCTAAGGTCTACAAGCTCTCGTCAAACGAGAATCCGCTCGGCCCGTCACCGAAGTCGATCGAGGCCGCGCGTGAGGTTGCCGCCAGGCTCGATATCTATCCCGACGGCACCGCCAGGCGGCTGCGCGAGGCGATCGCCGAGGTGCATGGCCTCAACGCGCAGAACATCATCTGCTCCAACGGATCCGACGAGATCCTCGGCCTTTTGGCGCAGACCTATCTGGCGCCCGGCGACGAGGCCATTTTCACCGAACACGCCTTCATGGTCTACAAGATCTACATTCAGTCGGCCGGTGCGGCGCCGATCGCGGTCAAGGAGACCGAGGAGCGCGCCGATATCGATGCGATTCTGGCCGCCGTCACGCCGCGCACGAAAATCGTGTTTCTGGCCAACCCCAACAACCCGACCGGCACCTATGTGCCGTTCCAGGAAGTGCGCCGTCTGCATGCCGGCCTGCCCAGGCATGTGCTGCTGGTGCTCGACGCGGCCTATGCCGAATATGTCCGCCGCAACGATTATGAGGCCGGCATCGAGCTGGTCGGCGGCGCCGAGAACGTGGTGATGACGCGCACCTTCTCCAAGATCGGCCTCGGTGGAGCGCGGATCGGCTGGATGTATGGCCCGATGCACATTGTCGACGCCATCAACCGCGTGCGCGGTCCCTTCAACGTCAATGCGACGGCGATCGAGGCTGGTATCGCCGCGATCCGCGACCGCGCCCATGTCGAGCGCAGCGTGGCGCATAACGAGACCTGGCTCGCCTGGCTGAGCGAACAAATGACCGGGCTCGGGCTGCGGGTGACGCCCAGCGTCGGCAATTTCCTGCTCATTCATTTTCCCGACGATCAGAAGCATTCGGCGGCTGCAGCGGACGACTATCTGACCGCGCGGGGCTACATATTGCGGCGCGTTTCCGGCTATGGCTTTCCCAACGCGCTGCGCATGACAGTCGGCACCGAAGAGGCCAATCGCGGCGTTGTCGCCGCGCTCACGACATTCCTGAAAAGTTAGAACGCCCGAAAGCTGCACACCATGACATCACCGATGTTTGAAAAGATCGCGCTGGTCGGCATCGGCCTGATCGGCTCGTCGCTGGCCCGTGTCATCCGGCGCGAAGGCCTGGCCGGTCACGTCGCCATCTCCACCCGCGGCGCCGCGACGCTGAAGCGGGCGCAGCAGCTTGGACTGGGCGATTCCTACACGACCGACGCGAAGGAAGCGGTCCGCGATGCCGATCTTGTCATCGTCTCGGTGCCGGTCGGCTCGTCCGGCGCGGTGGCTGAGGAAATCGCGCCGGCGCTGAAGAAGGGGGCGATCCTCACCGATGTCGGCTCGACCAAGGCCTCCGTCATCGCGCAGATGCAGCCGCACGTGCCTGACGGCGTCCATTTCATTCCCGGCCATCCGCTGGCGGGCACGGAAAAATCCGGACCGGATGCCGGTTTTGCCGATCTGTTCGACAATCGCTGGTGCATCTTCACGCCGCTGCCAGACACCGATCCGGATGCGCTCGAGCGGCTGTCGGAATTCTGGCGCGGCTGTGGCGCCAACATCGACACGATGGATCCGCAGCATCACGACATGACGCTGGCCATCGTCTCGCATCTGCCGCACATCATCGCCTACAACATCGTCGGCACCGCCGACGATCTGGAATCGGTGACCAAGACGGAAGTCATCAAATATTCCGCCTCCGGCTTTCGCGACTTCACGCGTTTGGCCGCCTCCGACCCGACGATGTGGCGGGATGTCTGCCTGCACAACAAGGACGCTATCCTCGAGATGCTGGCGCGGTTTTCGGAAGATCTAGCCTTCCTGCAGCGGGCGATCCGCTGGGGTGACGGCGACAAGCTGTTCGACCTGTTCACCCGCACCCGCGCCGTGCGCCGCTCGATCATCGAGGCCGGCCAGGACATCGATGTGCCCGATTTCGGCCGTCAGGCGGTCGAGCACCCGTCGAAGAACTAGGCTGTTTCGGGCCAGGTTGCCGCGACCATCGCCAGCGTCTCGGCCCGGTCCGGCGCGCCGAGCCTGCCGCCGAAGCGTTGGCATTTGAGCGCGGCGGCGGCACTGGCAAAGCGCAAGGCCTGCTCGACCGGCATGGCTTCGGCCAGCCCGACGGCAAAAGCGCCGTGAAAGACGTCACCTGCGGCGAGCGTGTCGACCGCCTTGATCTTTGGCGCCGCGACATGACGGGATGATCCCGCTTCCCGATCGAACCACCAGGTGCCCGCCGCGCCGCCGGTGATCGCGACGAAGGCATCGGTGCGGGAGGCCATGTCGGTGCAGGCGGTCTCAAGATCCAGCGCATGGCCGCATATGATACGCACCGCCGGCTCGGAGGCGACGATGTGCGAGGCCAGCGGCAGCAGCTGCTCCAGCACCGCCAGCGGCGCGGTATCGGCATCGAGGATCGCCGGCCGGTTGGCGGCGTGCGCCGCCTTGAGGGCAAGTGTCGCTGCACCCGGCCAGCGCAAGTCGACCAGCACGGCATCGAATGCCGTGATGTCTGCGAAAGGCAAAGCCTCGGGATCGGTCTGGGCCAGCCTGTCGTAGAAAGGCACGATGATGCGCTCGCCATGGGCGTCGATCAGGATCGAGGCCAATGCCGAGCGCGCGCCGCTGACGTGGCGGACATAGCTGCAGTTGACACCCTCGGCCTCGATTCCGGCGACCAACTGATCGCCGACCGCATCGTCGCCGGCGCTCGCCCATAGCGACACGTCGGCGCCCAGGCGATGCGCGGCGCAAGCGGCGCTCGTCGCCATGCCGGAAGCGATCTGCACGCCATCGGCGGCGATGAACTTTCCCTGATGCGTGGGCAGCGTCTCGACACGTAGGATGGTGTCCAGCGTCAGCGCGCCGACGCTGAGGAGCTTCGGGGGTTTTGCCATGGCCGGTTATTGCACCGGCTTGATCTTGCCGAGTGGGATGAAGCCGAGCGAGGCCTTGCCTTTGATGACTTTCAGCGGCATCGACGGTTCGCTGCCGAGCATAGCCAGCGCGGCAAAGCCCTGCTCGATCGCATTCTTCTGCTCGGGTATGGCTCCGGCAAGGATGGTTGCCACGGCCTTGGGATCCTTGATCCGGATCATCAGATCGGCGTCGACCAGACCCTCAGCGTCCACCGACAGCGGTCCGGAAACGGTGACCCGTGCCGTGCCGGAGGACAGATCGAGGTTGCGAATCTCGACCTTCTGGCCGCGCAGGCTCTTCACCTGCGTTCCAATCAGCGCGACACCATTCTTCAGCGTGGCGTCGCCGCTGGCATCGAGCGCCGGCAGCACGCGCCCGCCGATCGCATCCGGGTCGATCTCCAGATCGGTAAAGCTGCCGATATAGTCGACGTCCTGACCATTGGGCTGCAGCTGGCCGGCGGCCCTGCCGGCGCTGAACAGTTCCACCGGATCGGTGTCGTCGGCCGGATCGGTCTGCCCGGACAGCCCTTCCGCCTGCAGTGCGATGCGCTGCGGCAGCGGCCATGACAGTTTGACCTTGGCCTGCAGATTGTCCCAGTCGATCCACAGCGGCACCATGCCGGGGACGGAGGTCCTGAGCGGGCCGCGCAGATCGGCGACCGGCGACAAAGGCTGGATGATCTGGGCGACGGCATTGAAGGAGCCGGCCGAGGCCGCGATGTTCCTGGCATCGTCCTCGTAGGCGAGGTTGTCGCAGGAGACGGTGAAGCTCAAGGGATAGCCGCTGACCTGGAGATTGGCGCAGCCGGCCTGGACGCCATCCTTGTTGAGCGTGGCGACCACCTTGTCGGCTTCAGCCCTGACCCTGTTGGACAGGTAGAACCAGCCACCGCTGTAAATGGCGAACAGCACAACTATGGACGCCACAAGCCAGAACAGGCCGCGGCGGGACTTTGGTTGGCGTTCGTCACTTGACGTCATGCTTTGGCTCTCATTAACGCATGGATGTTGGTGGACGGACCTTCGATTCCGACAACCAAGTAGACATTGGCGAATAGGTAGCCGGGGACGGACGGAAAAAACACCGGTTCCGGTGCGGTGGTGCCATTCTTTTTGCAATCAGGCGCGGCGATATGGGCGATTTTTGGGTGTTTGGCTATGGCTCGCTGATCTGGCGGCCGGGTTTCGCGCATGTTGAGACGCGGCGCGCCCATTTGCACGGCTACCGCCGCTCGCTCTGCGTCTATTCCTTCGTGCACCGCGGCACGCGCCAGCGGCCCGGACTGGTGCTCGGCCTCGACCATGGCGGCTCCTGTGTCGGCCTGGCTTTCCGTGTGCCCGGCGAATTGCGCGACGAGGTCATCGCCTATCTGCGCGAGCGCGAACTCGTCACATCAGTCTATCTCGAGCGCACGCTCAAGGTCCGCCTCGACGGCGGCGGAACGGTCGAAGCGGTGGCCTACATCGTCGACCGCAAGCATGAGCAATATGCCGGCGGGCTGGACGCCGCGCATGCGGCGGCGGTGGTGCGCGGCGCGGTCGGCCAATCCGGCGGCAACGAGGATTACGTTCTCAGCACGCTGAAGCATCTGGAGGCGCTAGGCATCCGCGACCATTGGCTGGAAGAAGTGGCACGGGGGATAGCGCCTTTGTGAAGCGCTGGCTCTGCGGAAAAACGCGGCCAGGCCTTTGACCTCGGCGAGGCAAGACCTAGCTTAGGCCCCGAACCCAACCAGCGGGCGGCTTCCGCCCGGTCGAAATCATCACGGAGATCCGTCTTGCAGAAACGCCGTCTCGGTCGCACCGACCTTTCCATCGCGCCGCTGGTTCTGGGCGGCAACGTTTTCGGCTGGACCGCCGATGAGAAGACTTCTTTCGACCTGCTCGACCGCTTCGTCGGCGGCGGTCTCAACGCCATCGATACGGCCGACGCCTATTCGCGCTGGGTGCCGGGCAACAAGGGCGGCGAATCGGAAACCATCATCGGCAGCTGGATGAAGGACCGTGGCAACCGCGACAAGGTCGTGGTGATCACCAAGGTCGGCTCGGATATGGGGCAGGGGCACAAGGACCTGTCCGCCGCCTATATCGAAAAGGCCGTCGATGCCTCGCTGAAACGGCTGCAGACCGATGTCATCGACCTCTATCTGTCGCACTGGCCGGATCCGACCACGCCCTACGAGGAAACCCTCGGCGCCTACGAAAAACTGCTCGCCAAGGGCAAGGTCCGCCATGTCGGCTGCTCGAACCTCGACGCGGGCCAGTTGCGCGCCGCACTCGATGTGGCGAGCCTGCGCAGCCTGCCGCGTTATGAGGTGCTGCAGCCGGAATACAATCTCTACGACCGCTCGTCCTTCGATGGGCCGTTGCGCGATCTCTGCGTGGCCGAGGATATCGGCGTCATCACCTATTTCAGCCTGGCCAAGGGTTTCCTGAGTGGCAAATACCGCAGCGAAGCCGATCTTGGCCAAAGCGAGCGCGGCGGCGGGGTGAAGGACTATCTCAACGCGCGCGGCATGCGCATCCTGGCAGCGCTCGACGCGGTGTCGGCCAGGCATTCGGCCAAGCAGGCGGAAGTGGCGCTTGCCTGGGTTATCGCGCGGCCGGGTGTCACCGCGCCGATCGCCAGCGCCACCAAGCCTGAGCAGATGGACAGCCTGATCAAGTCGGCTTCGTTGAAACTGACCGCCGACGACATGGCAGAGCTCGATCGGGCGAGCAACTGAGGCTTCGGCCCCATTCTACGCACGAACGTCCAAGACCACGCTCCTGTCTTGCCATAGCGTCCTTCGCTCGTGGCAAGGCAGAGGGTGCAATGACGGAGCCGCTTCTTTCGCAGCCGCAGCTTTGGAGACCGCTGCTGGCGCTGGTACTGGCCGCCACTGTGGTCATGGGCAGTCCAGGTCCGGCAACGATAAGCGTCACCGCTGTCGGCGCCGCCTTCGGCCTGCGCGATTCGCTGCGCTACACCTTGGGGATCGTTGTTGGCACGACCGCCGTCTTGCTGGTCGTGGCGACCGGGATCATGGCAGTACTCGGGTCGATGCCGAGGTTGGCGCCGGTGCTTGTTGTCGCGTCCGCCGCCTACATTCTCTATCTCGCTTTCAAGATCGCCACGGCGCCGCCGCTGGCGGCACGCACGGCCGAGGCTTCGCGCCCGACCTGGCTGGCCGGGTTTCTGCTGGCGGTCGCCAACCCCAAAGCCTATGTGGCGATCGCCGCCGTGTTTGCCGGCGCCTCGTCTAACCAGGGCGGTGTCGAGCTCGGCCTATGGCTGAAGCTGACGATTCTGGCGGGAATGATCGTTGTCATCCATGCGGTGTGGCTGCTTGGCGGTGCCGCGTTCGCGCGCTTCCTGCGCAGGCCTGTTGCCTCGCGCATCATCAATCTGGTCTTCGCCGCGACGCTGGTGCTGACCACGGTCCTGGCTGTCTACGGCTGATTGCCTGGCCGAAGGGCCTTCAGGCCTTCGCGCCGAGCTCCCGCAGCCGCTTCACCGCAGTCGGCGGGAAGGCCGGAGGGTTGGGCGCGCGGGATGCCTCGACGAGCATCTGGTCGCAAGCGGCTTCCGTCTCGCCGATCAGCCGCGCCATGAACTCGTCCTTGCCGAGGCCCGGCGGAATCGGCGGCAGGAAACGCGCCTTGATGGTGCCGGGGTAGCGCAGGAACTTGCGGCGCGGCCAATAGAGGCCGGCGACATGGGCGACCGGCACCACCGGAACGCCCAACTGAGCATAGATTTCGACGATGCCGTATTTGTAGGCCGGCTCGTCGCCCGGCGCCCGGCGCGTGCCCTCGGGATAGATGATCAACTGGCGCGGGTTGCGCGCCATCTCTGCCTTGGTCGCCGCGACCACAGCCTTCAGGGCTTTGGAGCGGCTGCCGCGATCGACCGGGATCATGCGCATCTTCATGATGTACCAGCCGAAGAACGGGATCCAGGTCAGCTCGCGCTTGAGGATGTAGAGCGGGTCCTGAAGAAAGGGGAAGAAGGCGATTGCGTCCCAGAAGGACTGGTGCTTGGGCGCCAGGATGAAGGAGCCTTCGGGCAGGTTTTCCTGCCCGGTGATGTCGCTCTTGGTGCCTGCGATCTTGTCATAGAGCCACATGCAACTGCGCGACCAGGATTTCGGCACGAACCAGGCACGGTGGCGGGGCGACAGGAAATAATACGGGGTCCAGAGGATCATCTGGACGATCAGATTGACGTAGAAGACGAAGTTGAACGCCAGCGATCTGACATAGAGCATGGGGGAGGTCCGGTGAGGAGGTGTGCGTTGGTTACACCAAGCAGCGGCAAAAAGGAAACAGGGCGACGCGGCTCACTTTACCAGGTCGCCTGTGCTAGACGTTCCCTCAGGCGTGGGGCGGCGAAATCGAGGAAGGCGCGCAGTTTCACCGGTAGCCGGCCCTGGCCGGCGTGCACCAGGTTTACCGGCCACGGCTCCGGTTCGAATTCCCCGAGTACCGGGCAGAGTGTCCCTGAGCGCACAGCAGCGACGATCTGGTAAGAAAGCACGCGCGTCATCCCGACACCTGCAATAGCGGCATCGATCGCTGCCTCGGCGGTGTTGACCCGGAGCCTGGAGCGGACAGGGACGGGAACGTCAGCCTTTTCCACTGAGAAGGTCCAAGTGGCGAGTGAGCCAAGGCCTTCGAAGGTGATGCAGCTGTGCGTCTCAAGGTCTTTCGGGATTTTCGGAGCCGCGTGCTCGGCGAGATAAGCCGGACTTGCGCAGACGACATGCCTGATCGAACCGACCCTGGTCGCGAGCATGCGCGAGTCCGGCAGCCGGCCGATGCGGATGGCGAGATCGATATGCTCCTCCGCCAACTGGCTTATCCTGTCGCCGAGCGTCAGGCGGATATCCACTTGCGGGTAGGTGGAGAGGAACGCGGTGACGATCGGCAGCACGTGAAGCCGGCCGAAGACGATCGGCGCGGTGATGATCAGTTCGCCGGTCGGAGCGCTGTATTCGCCGCCGGCGACGCGTTCGGCCTCGCCGACCTCGTCGAGAATGCGGCGGCAGGCGGCAAGATAGGCGTCGCCCGCGTCGGTCAGCGTCAGCCGGCGTGTCGAGCGGTTCAGCAGACGTGTCTGCAGATGCCGTTCCAGATCTGAGATCTTGCGGCTGACGGTCGCAAGTGGAACGCCCGAACGGCGTGCGGCGGCGGAAAGGCTACCGGTCTCCACCGTTGCGACGAAAAGGGACATGGCCTCGAGGCGATCCATTGTTTCTTCCGGAAATTGGAAGGATAGATTGCAAATATGCCATCTACATCCGGCAAGTGGAAGAGTGCAAATAAGCGGCGTGAGCAACAAGGAAATCGCAATGCCGCGCATCACCACGCCATCGTCCATCGCCGCTGCTCCCACAGCAACGCAACCCGTGCTGCAGGCTGTCGAGAAGCAGCTTGGTGTCGTGCCGAACCTGTTTCGCATGATCGCCAACAGTCCAGCTGCGCTCGAAGGCTATGTCGCCATGTCGGGGGCGTTGGCCAAGGGTCGGTTGCCTGCACCCACACGCGAGCGCATTGCGCTGGCGGTCGCCGAGATCAATGGCTGCAGCTACTGCCTGTCCGCACACACCTACCTTGGCAAGAGCCTCGCCCGGCTCGACGATGCCGAAATGCTCGCCAACCGCCACGGTGGCTCCACGGACCCCAAGGCCGCCGCGGCGGTGCGTTTTGCCGCCAAGGTTGCGCAGAGCCGCGGGCATGTCAGCGATGAGGATCTCTCCGCCGTGAGGCTGGCGGGTTATGACGACGGACAGATCGTCGAGATCGTCCAGCATGTCGCCCTGAACGTCTGGACCAACTATATCAATGAAGTTGCCCAGACCGAGATCGATTTTCCGGTTGTTTCTGTCCGCGATGCTGCGTGAATCCGGAAAGGGCTGGCGGTGTCCGCCGGTCCCGCCCTTCATACCGTAGAGGATTCCCATGTCTGAAAGCCGCCCGCCGCTTCCGCCTTTCACCGCCGAGACCGCAGCGCAAAAGGCGCGGATGGCCGAGGATGCCTGGAATTCGCGCGATCCGGCACGGGTCGCGCTCGCCTATACGACCGACAGCCGCTGGCGCAACCGCGCCGAATTCCTGCAAGGCCGCGATGCCATCCAGGCCTTCCTGACGCGCAAATGGAGCCGCGAACTCGACTACCGGCTGATCAAGGAGGTCTGGGCCTTCCACGGCAACCGCATCGCCGTGCGCTTCGCCTATGAATGGCACGACGACAGCGGCTCCTGGTTTCGCAGCTACGGCAATGAGAACTGGGAGTTCGACGAGCACGGGCTGATGCGCCTGCGCATCGCCAGCATCAACGACCTGCCGATCGCGGAAGCCGACCGCAAATATCACTGGCCACTCGGGCGCCGCCCGGATGATCACCCGACATTGTCGGCGCTCGGGCTCTAGCGCCATCCCGCAAGGAGGCTTTCGATGAACGCGCATGCTTTCACCAGTGACGTCGCCTTCACGCCGACCGTCAAGGCGATCCAGGCGCGCAAGGGTTCGCGCCAGTCCTACGCCCGGGTCGAGGAGCGTGGTGGCTGGCAAGCCGTCATCACGCCGGACCTTGCCGCTTTCATCGAGATGCAGACCAGCGTCTTCCTGTCGACGGCCAATGGCGATGGCCAACCCTATATCCAGCATCGTGGCGGGCCGGCCGGCTTTCTCAAGGTGCTGGACGAAAAGACGATCGGCTTCGCGGATTTTTCCGGCAACAGACAGTTCATCACGCAGGGCAATCTGGCGGACAATCCACGCGCCTTCCTGTTCCTGATCGACTACATGCTGCGCCAGCGCATCAAGATCTGGGGTACGGCGCGCGTCGTCGAAGGCGATGCCGAGTTGATGGCGAAGCTGATGCCGCAAGATTACAAGGCACGTCCAGAACAGGTCATCCTGTTCACGGTCTCGGCCTGGGATTCCAACTGCCCGCAACACATCCCGCAGCGCTTCGAGGCGGCTGACGTGGCCGCAGCGCTTGGCGAGCGGGACAGACGCATTCAGCAACTCGAACAGGAGGTTGCGCGTCTCAAGGGGATGTCAGGCGCTGCCGCCAAGGACTGATATCTGGATCAGCCGCCGGCCGCGGTCTCGGCCAGCGCAACGCCGTCGGGCGTCTGCTTCACCGGCACGATGCCGCGCGCCAGCGCCAGGAGGTATTTGGTGTATTCGGTGAACAGCACACGCAACGCCCGTGGCTTGGTCAGCCAGCCGCCATTGTCGAGGTTGGAATTGACCACTGGATAGGGCTCCAGCTTGGCGCCATGCAGCAGCCGGCCCATTTCCAGCAGGCTGCGCGGCATGTGATAGTTGTTGGTGACGAGGATCACCGTGCTGTAGGCATGGCTTTCGACCCATTTGGCGCTTTCCTCGGCATTGCCGATCGTGTCGAGCGCGGCGCGGTCGATGTCGACGCAGCAGGAAAACAATTTTTTGTCGCCGCCGGTCGCGACCTGGAGCTGGCGACGGCTGGCGGAAGGATGCACGCCGCTGATCAACAGCCGATCGCCCTTGCCGGACGCCAGCAGATCCATCGCGGCGTCGAGGCGCGACTGGCCGCCGGTGAGCACGATGATGGCATCGGCCTTCTGCGGATTGGCGGGCGTGGTCAGATGGGCAACCTTGTTGGCGAACCAGCCGAAGCCGCCGGCAAACAACGTTGCAAGGACGAGAAGAGAAAGCGCGGATATCCGCAGCGCGGTCTTTAAACGGCTAATGCCGCTATGGTCGCGCAGACGCGCAACCACCACAGGCATTTGTCCAACCGTCCCGGTCGAATCCCGCACGTCCATAGCCATATGGTTAATCCCGAAATGCGGCCTTTGGTAGGTAAAAGACGCAATTTGCGTTACGCCGGTTCTCCATCCGTGATCACCCTGCCTCCATCCCGCGCCAGAGCAGCTCCCCTTTCATGCGTCCGGTTGGCGAACGTCGATGTCGCTGAGATAGGCGACGACGGTGGCATGCGAGGTTGCCGCCGTCAGCGCGCCGATCACCAGAACCATCAGGACGACGCCGAGATAGCCTGCCGAACCGATGGCAAAATTGCCGAACAAAGCGGTTGCCTGGTCGGCCTGCGGCGTCGCCATGTTGCGCGACGACCACCAGGAAAAGACGATGAAGACCAGGACCGCCGCCGCGCCGCCGGCGGCCGCGCCCTTCATGCCGGTGACCAGGAAATGCCGGCGGAATTCGCGCGCAATGAAAGCCGCCTCGGCGCCGACGAAATGCAGCACCTCGATGATGTGGCCATTGCCGGCCATGGCGCCGCGGGTCGCGAAGACCACGGTCAGCACCGTCGCCGACAGCATCAGCGCCAGCACGGCAATGCCGATGGTCACTGTGGTGCGGGCCATGGCCACCAGCCGGTCGACCCAGGTGCGGTGATCATCGAGCGAGGCGCTTGGCAGTTTCGGCGTGATCGCGGCGCGCATGGCGGCGAAGTCGGGCGGGCTGTTCTCGTCGATGGTGACAATGATCAGGCGCGGTACGGGCAGTTCGTCGATGTTGAGGCCTGAACCGAGCCACGGCTCCAGCAGCCTCGCGGTCGCCTCGCGGTCGATGATCCTTGTCGATTTCACGCCGGGGAATTCGCCGGCGATCTGCGAGGCCTGGGCAAGGGCGGCTTCCATGTCGACGCCGTCGGCCGGCTTGATCTGGATCGTTGCCTCGCGCGAAATCTGGTTCTCCCACACCGAAGCGGTGTCACGCACCAGCGTCACCGCGCCGAAGGTCAGGCAGGACAGGAAGGTCATGATGGCAATGACCAGGACGAGCGCCCGACCGGCGATGTTCTGCGCCGGCACGATCGGCGCCATACGGCGCTGGGCGCGCGGCCTTGCCTCGGCCGCCTCGGCGTCCTGCTCATGCTGTTCAAGATGTTCGGCGGACAGGTCAGTCATAGATGTCCAGCCTTCCGCCGGCCAGGATCATGCGGCGGGCGTCTACCTGTTCCATCAGGCCGAGGTCGTGGGTGGCGATCACCACGGCGGTGCCCAGTCGATTGAGTTCGATGAACAACCTGAGCAGGCGCCGCGCCAGCGGCGGATCGACATTGCCGGTCGGTTCGTCGGCCAGCAGGATCTCCGGCTGCTCGATCAGGGCACGGGCGATGGCGGCGCGCTGCTTCTCGCCGCCCGACAGGACCGGCGGCAGCACATGCATGCGCTCGCCCAGCCCCACCCATTTCAACAGCTCGGTGACATCGGTGCGGTAGCTCGCTTCCTCGCGCCCGCGCACGCGTAGCGGCAGTGCGACGTTTTCATAGGTGGTCATGTGGTCGAGCAGGCGAAAATCCTGGAACACCACGCCGATGCGCCGCCGCAGATGCGGCAGTTCGGTGCGCGAGATGCGCGAGCGGTCCTTGCCGAAAATGGTGATCAGCCCGCGCGTCGGCTTCAGCGACATGAACAGAAGGCGCAGCAGCGTCGTCTTGCCGGCGCCCGAAGGTCCGCTCAGGAACTGGAAGGAGCGCTCCGGTATATGCAAGGAGATGTCACGGAGGATTTCCGGACCCATGCCATAGCGGAGGCCAACATTTTCGAAGCGAATCAATTTCGACGACCTGAAATTCCTGGCAGCTCTAGGCCTGCCTGTTCTGCGAAAAGACCATCGGCCGGCATGGTTAACCGGTGGTTAATTCCAGGGTTGTTTCGGCGCGTCACGAGGGCTCCGGTGGGGAAGCGTTAACCATTTTTGTTTACGCAAAAGAAACGAAAAGCGAACACGCGCAATAACGGGGCCATGATGGCTGACGAACGAACCGCGCGCCCGGTTTCCGGCGAAATCATGACCGATGCCCCGGCAATTGCCGTGGTGGACCGGATCATGCGCGGCCCGGCGGCCGATATCGTCGATGCCGACTATGAAGTGATGCCGCGCCTTGCCCCTACCGTGGGAAGCGTTTCACCGCCGCCGCGCCTGATTGTCACGCCGTCCATCGAGGGCATGGACATGCTGCGCAAGCCGGAACCACCGGCGGAACGGCCGCCGGCCGTGCGCGGCGGGCCGATCTTCTGGATCGTCGGTATTGGCGCCGCCCTTGCCGCCTTCTGGGTTTCGGGCGGTCATGCGCTGGTGCGCCAGGCGCCGTTCCTGTCCGGCGCGCAGGCGTCGGCGTTGACCATTTCGGGCGTCACCTCGCGCGTCGACGTCTCGGGCGCCAATCCGGTGCTGTTTGTCGATGGCGAGGCCGCCAATGACGGGATGGGGCCGGCGACAATGCCGCCGCTCGAAATCCGCGTGACCGGCAATGACGGGCGCACGACCCGCTATACATTGGGGACATCCGGCCATTCGCTGGCGTCGGGCGAAAGATTCGGCTTTGCCAGCCGCCTCGACGTGCCTAAGAACGGCGTAAGGACCGTTTTGGTTACTTTCGCCCAATAGGCGATCACCGGGGAAGACCAGCAATGCCCATCGTACGCGACAAGGACATCGAAGTCCTGTTTTCGGCATCGGCGATCGCGCGCCGCAATCTCGAACTCGCCACGGAGATCGCCGGGCACGATTATCACGATCTCTTGGTGATTTCGGTGCTGAAGGGCTCGTTCATCTTCGCCGCCGACCTGATCCGCGCCATGCATGATGTTGGCCTGTCGCCGGAGGTCGAGTTCATTTTCATTTCCAGCTATGGCGCCGGTACCACCAGCGGCGAGGTGAGGGTGCTGCGCGACATCGACAATGAGGTCGCCGGCCGCGACGTGCTGCTGATCGACGACATTCTGGAATCGGGCAAGACGCTGACCTTCACCCGCGACCTGATGCTGTCGCGCGGTGCGAAAAGCTGCGCCATCGCCGTGCTGCTCGACAAGCGCATGCGCCGCCAGACCGCGCTCACCGCCGACTATGTCGGCTTCGACTGCCCCGATTATTTCGTCGTCGGCTATGGCATGGACGTCGCGCACGCCTTCCGTGAATTGCCCTTCGTGGGTGTCGTGAAAGGCGATGCGTGAAGCCGTTGCCTTCAGCCGACAAGTTCTGAAAAAGGCCTTAACGACGGCGGAAAAATTAGCCTGATCGGGCGCTGGGCACTTTCAGGAAAAGTCAACTTTTCGCGGCCAAATTGCCGGCCATGGCAAAGCTTCTGATCGTCGAGGACGATGAATCCGTCCGCACCCTCGCAGCCCGCGCGCTCGAACGCGCCGGCCACGCAATCGATATCGCCGCCGACGGCGCCCAAGGCCTGGCGCTGATCCGCGCCGCGCATGGTGGCTACGATCTCGTCATCTCCGACATCCGCATGCCGGAGATGGACGGTATCGAGATGGCGATCGCGGCCGCTGCCCTTTTCCCGGCGATGAAGATCATGCTGATGACCGGTTATGCCGATCAGCGCGAGCGCGCCGAGGAATTGAACGGCATCATCCTCGATGTCGTGCAAAAGCCCTTCACGCTGGCCGAAATCCGCTCGCGCGTTGAACGGGCGCTGATCTGTTTCGCCTGATCAGGCTGGATCTCTGACGGCAAGCACCGCCGCTGTTCTCACGCGCCGCCCGGTGTTGAGCGCCAGCAGGCCGGCGCCGATGATCAGCGCCGCGCCGATCACGGTCGTCGACCTGGGCACCTCGGCGAAGAACAGGAAACCCCACAGCGGCGACCACAGAATGCCGGTGTATTCGAAGGTGGCGACGCGGTTGGCCGGCGCCAGCCGGTAGCCCTGCGACAGCAGGATCATGCCGGCGGAGGCGACGAAACCGCAGGCGGCCATTTTGAGGAAATCCGGCAGCGTCGGCCATATCCAGGGCCGCACCAGGAATTCGACACTGGGGTGGACGGCGTGGGTTATGCCGGCCAGGTGGAATGTGCCGGCAACGACGGCCGCGCCGATGAGATAGGCGCCGTTCTGATAGAAGGCCATGACGGTGGACGATTCGGTATCGCCGATCTTGCGGGCCATCAGCTGCGAGAAGCCGTAGAGCGCCGCCGAGCCGAGCGACAACAGCGCGGCCCAGTCGAACAGGCCGGCGCCGGGGCGCACCATCACGATGACGCCTAGCAGTCCGATCAGCACGGTCGCCAGCGTCCGCCATGAGACGCGTTCGCCAAGATACGGCCCGGCCAGCGCCATGATGAATAGCGGCGCCATGAAATAGAGCGCCACCGCGTCGGCCAGCGGCAGCGCGGCGATGGCCAGATAATAGACCGTGTAGGAGGTGAACTGGATGAAGGCGCGGATCGTCAGCAGGCCGAATCGCTTCGACAGGATTGCCCGCAAGCCGACATCGGCATGGACGAGGGCGATCAGGATCGGCAAAGCGACGATCGAGCGGATCGCCATCACCTCGGTCACCGGATAGCCGCTCGACACGGCCTTGACGAGCGGGTCCTGCAGCGAGAAGACCAGCACGCCCAGACACAGGCTCAGGATGCCGCGCACCATCCTATTCTGCATCTGCGTTCCGGCTCCTGCGCGTGTGGTCCGAAGCTTTCGCCTGCGGAGCAAAAAGAACCCGCCACCGTTTCGGGCAGCGGGCACGAGTGAGGACTCTTTGATTGGTCCGCAGCTGATTTCGCAGCCGCATATCCAATGGGCGAGACGACTATCGTCCCGCGTTTGACATGTTGCAAACGAATTGGAATGATGCCAGCAATCAGATTTGCTTATGATGGATAACATGCGCCCGACCCTCGACAGTGATCTCCTGCGCACCTTCGTCGCCATTGCCGAGGCCGGCAATTTCACCCGAGCGGCCGAGCAGGCCGGCCGCACCCAGTCGGCCGTGTCGATGCAGATGAAGAAGCTCGAAGAGCTGGTCGGCGACAGCCTGTTCGAGCGCGGCTCGCGCGGTGTCGCGCTGACGCGGCGTGGCGGCGAACTCATCGTCAACGCCCGCCGCATCGTCTCGTTGCTCGACGAAACGGCGGCGTCTATGGCGGCGCCACCGCTCGGCGGACCGGTGCGTATCGGCATTCCTGAGGAATATGGCCACGCAATCCTGTCGCGGGCGCTGGGCGCATTCTCGAAACGTCACACCAAGGTCGAGGTCACCGTACGCTACGCGCATTCGGAGGCGCAGCTGGCGGCGCTCGCCGCCGGGGAGCTTGATCTATGCGTGGTGTTCGAATGGCAGGATCCGGCCGGCGGCGAAGTGCTGATGCACGACCCGACGGTCTGGGTGACGTCGACGCTGCATCACATGCACGAGGAACGGCCGGTGCCGATCGCGCTCTATAACAGGGTCAGCTGGTGCAAGGACTTCGCCATCAAGTCGCTGGAGCAGCGCGGTCTTGCCTACCGCGTCGCCTATACCAGCGACACCACCGGCGGCCTGAAGCTTGCCGTCACCTCGGGGCTGGCGATCGCGCCGATTTCGCGCAGCAACATCCCGGACGGTTGCCGTGAACTGACGTCGGCCGACGGGTTCGGCGACATCGATTCGTCCAATGTGGTGATGCATCGCAGCCCGAACGCGTCAGGCGAGGCGATCGATGGTATGCAGGAGGCGATCCGCGAAGCGTTCGTCAACAGGCAAGGTCAGTCCCTGACATCCTCATAGAAGGTCAGGCGGTTGCCGAACGGGTCGGCGACCGTGACCTCCTTCGTCTTCCAAGGGGTCTCCTCCAACCCCGGCCTGGCAAAGCGGTACTTTCTTTCGGTCAACTCGTGGTGGAGACCCGCAATGTCGGTCGTCTCGATCCGCAGATGAGAGCCCGGCGCGCCGTCGCCATGATGTTCGCTTAGATGCAAGACGCAGCCGTCGCGATAAATGCCTGTGTAAAGCGGCGTATTGTCTGCGTAACGGTGTTCGAACTGCACTTCGAAACCGAGAAAATCGACGTAGAATTCATGCGCCTTGGCCACATCGAAGATGCGCAGGATGGGCGTGACAGTACCGAGCTTCGGCATGGTGTTGCAACCTTTCGGGAGGGGGGTCGGGCAGGGCT